>JBEKRW010000073.1:0-13193 GCA_049517595.1 Candidatus Cybelea sp.
CGCGCGATTTATGGATTGGTGCCGGGATCGCCGCGCTGATCGCGCTTCCAAATGTGGTGTGGCAGCTCACGCACGCGCTTCCATTCTTGGAGGTGATGCGCAACGATAGCGCCGGAAATCTTACCGGGACACCGGCCCAGTTTGCGATCGATCAGTTCGTCGCCCTCAACGTCGTGCTTGCGCCGTTATACGTAACCGGCTTCGTCGCGCCGTTCGTCTCGGCGCGACTCGCCGAGTTTCGGTTTCTCTCGATCGCGTTTTTGGTTTCGGCGCTGCTCGTCTTTGCGACCCACGGAAAGAGCTACTATCTCGCCGGCGCGTTTCCGGCGATGTTCGCCCTCGGCGCCGCGGCCTGCACGCGGTTACCAAAGGTCGTCGTCGCGATCTGGGCGACGCTGGCCGCGGCCAACGGCGCGCTCGCGCTGCCGTTCGTACTGCCCCTCTATTCACCGGGAAGGCTGCAATACGTAATCGAGCGCTCGAACTTCAAGGAGCGGCCGGTCGAAGTCGCGACTATCGGCGCACCGCTCACGCAGATCTTCTCCTACGAATTCGGCTGGGAAGAGTTGGCAAGTCAGGTCGGCAGCATTTATGCTTCGCTGCCCGCGGAGGATCGAGCCAAAGCGGCGATTTTTGCGACGCGCTACGGCGAGGCAGCGGCCATCGACGTGCTGGGAACGAATCTTCCGCCGGCGCTCAGCGGAAACAACCAATATTATCTCTGGGGACCGCGCGGCTTCGACGGGTCAGTCGTGATTGCGGTCAACGTCGATCCCACGCAATGGTCGCAGTGGTGCGACTCGGCGCGCGTCGTCGGAACCTTTGGGAGTTCGCCGTACGTGATGCCGCGCGAGCGGGAGCGTCCGATCGTTCTTTGCCGCGGCATGCATCCGCGGCTCCCGCAACTCTGGCCGCGCTTAAAGTTCTACGGAATCTAAGGGAAAGGAGGAGCAGCTTCAGGGCTACCCCGCCTTCTCCTTATGACGTACGCTGATGGCTTACGGTGAACCGGATGACGCGGACGTGGCCTTGGTGAGTTGGAAGTCGTACTGCTGCGTTTGATCGGCGTAAACGGAATACCCCGAGACCGCTCGGGTGTCATAACCTTGCTTAACCAAGGTTAGCGTGTAGTTGTCGGGCGGCAACGAAAGGACGACAAAGTGTCCCTTGGCATCCGTCGTTGCGGTTGCCGTCTGCGAGGGCGCGTTGAACTGTACCTGAACGCCTGGAATTGGAGCTCCGGTGCTTGCGTCGGTGATGATGCCGGCGATACCGCCGAGGTCGTCGGCCTTCGCCAAGCTCGGTTGGCTCACGAGAGCGATGAGGAGCGCGAGCGCCGTCAAGGACAGGCGCAACGCGAATGGCTTTACGATGGTGGTTTTGTTCGACATGTCTAATTAGACCGTGGACCGCTTCCAAGTGTTTCATTTTTTTTGCCGAGCGGCACGTGCTTGGTTGGTTGGCGAGCAGCAGCCTTAAATTACTCTGATCGTTGCCATCATGCCGCCGTCTTCATGGTCGAGCATGTGGCAATGGAAGACGAAGGTTCCGCGAATCGCCGGATTTCTAAAATCCACGAGTATTCTGGCGGTTCCAGGGATGCGGCGGCCGCCGATACGACGTTGCGCCGGCACGAGGACCGTATCGCGCCATGCCGGCGGATTGACGTGCGCGCCATCGAGCGATTCGACCAAAAAATGCACTTGGTGAATGTGAATATCGTGGACCTCGCCGGTGTCGTTGCGGATCGTCCACTCCTCGAGCGTTCCGGCGCGGGCGACGATGGCCGGGGGAGCTTTCATCGAGAAAGCGCGGCCGTCGATGAAAAACCCGCTGGAGTCTTCGGTGAGGGCAACCGTGCGATGAAGGACCGGCGCTGCGGGAGAGATGGTCGCGTCGCCCGCGTTAACCGCCATCGAAGCGTGTATGGGCACGGCGCTTGGCGCGCTTAGGTTGGAAGGGCGCAGAATCGCGAGCACGGCCTGCGGGTCGCGATCGCCGGCCTCGCCGCTGTCGTAGCAACGCGACCGCAGCAGCGTCGGACCCGACTGCCCAATTGCGACGAACTCCGCGCGCCCCGCGGGCGGAACGATAACGTGATCGGCCCACATGATTGGCGGGTTGCCGGGATAGGCGCCCACCGGATAGCCGTCGATCGCGACGATTCCCAGCCGCTCGTTGTCGATCGCAAGATCGAGAACCCGGCTCGCGGATGCATTGAGGACCCCAAAGAGCTGGCGCTCTCCCGAATCGATGTCGATCGCCGGCTGCACGGTGCCGTTTACGGTTAAGTGCAGGCCGACCTCCGGCAGGCACGCGCGGTTCGGGCCGGCGTTATCGTCGGCATCGATCGCGTACGACAGTGGCGGCGTCATTTTGCGCGCATACCAGGGAATCGCCAAGATGTTCGGCGCGTCTTGAACGTCGCGGACGACGATAATCCGCTCGCGCATCCCTGCCAGACTCCGAACTCGGTCACGCAATCCCTCGACCACGATTGCACCGGCCATGCCGCTGGTGACTTGCCAGTACGTCTCCCCGTGTGCGTGCGGATGGTACCAATAAAGTCCCGGTGGTTGGCTTTTCAAAACGTGCACGGTGTAGTGCAGCGACGCTCCCGGGCGAGCCAAGGTCGTCAATGCGTCGTCCCCAGGCTGTGTGGGCGCAACGTCGAGGCCGTGAAAGTGAAGGTTGACCGCATTGGCGGTATCGCGTGACACCGGCAGGCGATTGTGCAGCGTGATGTCGATTGTTTCGCCGGGACGGATGCGAATCGTCGGCGCAACGTCGCGGCCCTGGTAGACAAAATGCGGCCGGCCGGCCTTTCCTTCGGCGACAACGTCGAGGCTCAGTCGCGCAACGCCGCCAGCCGCGCGCACCTCCGGAATATCCGCCAGAGTGCGGTGCGCATCGCCTAACGAGCCGACCGTCGTGAAGGAAACGCGGCCGAGCGCGCTTTTTCCGTCGAGGCTCCATGCGGCGATCGCGATGACGTTATCGCCGGATTGCTTGAGAATGCCGGCCGGCACCGGAAAGACGCGCGGAGATCCAGGATCGCTGCGATACTGTCCCACCAGCCAGCCGTTGACGAAGATAAAGGCGCGATAGTTGCAGCGGCCGGCGTCGTCAATGCGCAGCGCGGCGAAGCTCTTCGGGGGAACCGAAACTTGAAGGGGAACGTGCGCGCGATACCAGGTAACGCCCGCGCCGGCCGGCGATGCGGGCAGCGTCGCCGGTGCCCATGCTGCATCGGAAAACTCCGGTTTCTGCCAACCGGCGATCTCGCCGGCAAGGCCGCCCGCGTTGAGCGGCCCGCGAATCGGATCGGTGTTGTACTCGCCGTTTCCAAGAATCTGCCAGGCGATGCTCCCGCGCCCGCCCGCGAGCGCGGCACGCAACATTCCACGCGACTGCGCGCGAGATCACGTTGCCGGCGTTAGGTCGCAGCGCTGCCGGCGCGATCGGCAACGTTGCCGAAATTGCGCCGTCGTCGCGCGCGACGGCGCTTCCCAGGTATGCGCCGTTGAGCCAGACGGCAGCAGCGCCGGCGCGGCCGGCCATACCGCGAAACGCAAACGCGCGCTCGTTATCCATCGCCGTGAAGTGGCCACGGTACCAGACGACCCCGTGATGAAACCCGTAATCGTCAACGCTGAGAAACTCTTTGCTCGATGAGCGCTGCTTCGGTACCAGCGACGGGTTCAAGCCAGCGTCGTCGGCATCGCGCGGCAGCGCGGTAACCAGCGGCGGCCACGCCTGGTCGTCGAAAACGCGCCGGCTCTCCGCGTCGTCGCGCTGCGAGCGCCATCCGGTAATCTCCGGAAACGCGACCGCATCAGACTCCACGAGGTCGTCGTCACGCGAGCGATGGACGCCTAGAGGATCGCCCGTCCAACCCCAGTTGATGCCGTCGTACGCGACGGGATACGTTTGCGAGGTGAACGGCACCGTTATGCCGCCGGCGCGCGCTAGGCTTTCTCGAGCCCGAACGCTCATCGCCGGATCGTCCTGCATTCCGTAAAGGATCACGCTGCCGCGGCCTTCCGTCAGCTGGTGGCGCGCAAGCCGCGCGTCGATCATTGAAAGCCATTGCCGCAACTCCACTTTATAACGGGAGGCGGCGGCTTTCGCCGCGGCGTTTCGCGCAAAGATCCAGTCGGGCAGACCCGCACCCTCGGCGCCGTCGTCGACATAGGGGCCGGCCTGAGCGATGACATAGAGCTTCTCTTGCGCGGCGGTGTCGAGCAACTGGTCGACGTCGCGCACTCCGGTGAAATCGTACGCTCCAGGCCGCAGTGAATGGTAGCCCCAGAAAAAGTCGAGCGCGACGGCATTATAGCCCGCCGCTTTTAATTTCCTAAAGGCATCGCGCCAGAGCGTGGCGCCGGGAAGCCGCCAGTAGTGGAGCTGCGACGCCCAAATCGGAGTGCGCCGCCCGTCGATGAACAGCGCCGCGCCGTCGTAACTGACGCTGTGTCTAACGCTCGTTGGAGCGCTCCCGCCAGAAGCCGGGTGCGCCGTGCACCCGGCAAGACCCCAAGCGAGCAGACTCGCAGCGACGAGCGCTCTAGCGAACGTTACTTAACGACACCCTGGATCGGCGTTGCCGAACCGCTCGAACCGAGATGCTTGAGGCCGAAAATATCCTCGATCGTCCGCAGGACGCTGTAATGATTGATCGTTTGGCTATACTGCCCCGGGTTCACGTTGCCGATGAGAATCGTGGGGATTTGGTTTCCGGCGGAGCCGTCGTTCTCGTCAAAGGTCAAGATCAGCAGGCCGGCATTCGCAACGTCCCACTTGATGAGCTTGGGTAAATTCTTCTTGGCCCACGCATCACCGGTGCTGATGGGACAGTCGTGCATGTCGTCGCACATGTTCGGCGTGATCCAGGTGAACTGCGACGGCGGCTTCTTGAGCGGGCCCGGATAGACGATGCTCACGGACGCGGGAATCTTCGTGAAATCCGGCCACGGAACGTGCTTGCGCATGTACAGCCAGCCGCTGGGGAGCGTATCCGCATCCGCCATGCATCCGGTGTAGCCGTTGCTCGGCATGCTCTCGGCATAGCCGGTAAAGGAGACTTTGGCCTTGAGCAACTCGCTGCCAAGGCTCTGCACGCCGAATGAAACCGGGCATTGGTCCCCGGTGACGCCTTGAGTCGATCCGCTAAAGAGTGCCAGGTAGTTGGGTTGGCTCGGGTGCGTGATCGCAAAGCTTTGCGTCATGTTCGCCCATGTGTTCGACAGGCCCGTAATATAGGGAGCCTGCGAACTGCCGATCACGTCGTCGTACGACTCGTTTTCAAAAATCACCAGCTGCACGTACTTCGTGGTGTACGTTGTGGCATTCCGCGCGCCTTGCGCCATGGGCGTCGTCGGAGCCGAAGCGCTCGCGCTATTACAACCGGCAAATGCTACGACGAGAAGCAGAGCGGGCGATAGTATGCGTTTCAAATTCTTTCCCTCCAAGAAGACCGCTCAGCCTTCTTCAATGGCAGGACTCCACCTGCAGAATCTGATCGCGCAGTGCCATCCGATTTGCAGTTAAGGATCTTAACCACGCGGCAAAAGCGAGCGGATTTGCGACCGCCCGGGCCGGAACGCCATACAGCTGTGACGGCCGGTTAGCGATACAGAGGCATGAATCCGTTTAGCACTAATGCCGATTGGAATTCAAGGGACCCCACTTTGACTGGAGCTTAACGTGGAAAGCATAGTGATTACACCCGATGCAAACTTCGCCGAGTTTTCGCAGACCCTCAATGCGTTGTTCAAGCCACTTCCGATTATATTGCGGCTTTTCTCGGGCCTTCTTTCATTTTTTCTGGGACTCGCAATAATATTGGCATGGCCAACCGACGCGAGTACCGCGGCAGTCGTCGCGGCATTATCTCTTGTCGCTTACTCCCTCTTGTGTCAGCGAGTAACTACTGCGCGGCGGAGGGCGCTGTTCAACGGATGGAAAAGCGAACGCGCAGTTCTGACCTTTTCTCGCGGTGGCATCGCAACTCAGTCCCAATTCGGTAGCGGCGAGACAGCCTGGAGCTCATTCAATCGCCTTGTAGAAACTAAGGATACGTACATGCTGGTGCGTAGATCGTTTGCATACGTGTGTATCCCCAAGCGCGATATCCCAAACGATCGATCGCAAGAGTTTGTCGAGCTGCTGCGGGAAAGCATTGTCAGCGCGGAGCCGGCCGCGTAGCCAGCGCCACGCGCTGCGGAGGGGTAGTTAGGCTCGTTGTGGGAGCCGCCGGCGACAAGGTGCGGGTCCGAGCGACGATAGGACGCTACACAGACCAGCCGCCGACGGTCCGCATATAGCTAACGAATTGCGAGGCCCAATCGTTCGGCTGGGCATAACAACTGCAGTTTACGCTCGCTCTCCGAGCCGGGAGCCGCCGTTAAGACGATGAGGCGGATGTCGCCGTCGCCCGGGACGTCGAACTGCGTATAGTCCAGAATTAGCTCGCCCAGTTCGGGGTGGAGATAGCGTTTGAGGCCTTCCGCCGAGCCTAAGACGTCGTGTTGCGCCCACAGGTTCTTGAACTCCACCGAGTTTTCGCGCAAGTCTTCGATCAGCTCGGTGAATGCGGGATCGTGCGGATACTTCGCGGCGACCGCGCGAAACTGCGCGACGACTCGACGCATCGAACACCCTGGGTCGCCCAGGCGGCACTGCGAGTTGGGGTCGCGGAAAAGCCGCCACACCATATTGCGCGCGGGGCCGGTGGCGCTGGAGAAATCGGAGAGCGCGTCGGCGCTGCGGTTCCAGGCCAGCAGGTCGAACCGGCGCCCGCGAACGTAGGCGGGCGAGGGCTCGAGCGCGGTGAGCACGCGGCGCACCAGATCGCTGACATGCTCCTCGGCTTGCGCGGGCGCCGTATTCGTAAGACCGGCCAAGAGATGAAGGTGCCGGCGCTCGTCGGTGGTCAGCCGCAGAGCGCGCGAAATCCCGTCCAGGACGTCGGCCGAAACGTTGATCGGCAAGCCTTGTTCGAGGCGCGTGTACCAGGTGGTGCCGATATTGGCCAGCAGCGCGACCTCTTCGCGCCGTAATCCCGGAGTGCGCCGGCGCGCGCCGTCGGCCAGGCCGACATCCGACGGGACGATCCTCGCCCGCCGCGTCCGCAGAAAATCGCTGAGTTCCGACCGGCGTTCGATCGCTGCATTCATCGTTAAGGTGTCCATTCCAGTGCTAGGATAGGCTGGGTTCTAGTCATAGTATGACACGAGGAGTACTCTAAGAGCAACCACCTCTTCTAAGAGCACTTCACCACGCATGACGGTTGCCGAACGGATCCCCCAACCAGGGGGAATTATTCCCCCGCGCCCTTCCAGCAAACCCGGACCCCTGGGCTCCGCTCAGGGGGACAGTGGGAGCGTTCGGCGTGGGACCGAGGTTGACACGGGAAGCCTCGTCGAGTATGGCGTGCGGCGGTATCTCGTTGTGGGCGGCGTCATGCTGGCGGCGCTGCTGCAAACGGTCGATCTTACGATCGTCAACGTCGCACTGCCGACCATTCAGGGAAACCTGGGGGCGACGGTCGATGACGGCACGTGGGTCGTCACGGCGTACGTCATCGCCAACGTCGTCGTGATTCCGCTCGCGCCATGGCTGCAACTGCGCTTCGGCCGCAAGAACTACTTGCTCGCCTCGATCGCCGGGTTTACCGTCGCGTCGATGCTATGCGGCATGGCGACGTCGCTGACCGCGCTGATTCTCTTCCGCGTGTTACAGGGCGCGTTCGGCGGCGGACTGCTAGCCACAGCGCAGGTCGTGCTGCGCGATACGTTTCCGCCGCAGCAGATGGGAATGAGCCAATCGATTTTTGCACTGGGAACGATCCTAGGCCCGTCGGTCGGGCCGACGCTTGGCGGAATTCTCGTCGACAATCTTTCGTGGCCGTGGGTCTTTGACGTCAATCTCGTTCCCGGCATTCTGGCGTTCGTTCTTTTGTGGCGTTATATGCGCGATAACGCGAAGCCTCAGCGGGCGAGCGTCGACGTCACCGGCATCGCGCTGCTCATCGTCGCGGTCAGCTGCATGCAGTACGTCCTCGATCAAGGGCAACACGACGACTGGTTTTCCGATGGATCCATTCAGCTCTGCTCGTTCCTCGCAGCGATTGCAACGGCAGCTTTCATTTGGTGGGAGCTGCGCGTGGCGCAGCCGATCGTGGACCTGCGCGTGCTGCGCCAGCCGGCCGTCGCCGCCGCGTTGCTGATCGCGGGAGCGTATGCGGCCGTAATCTTTCCGAGCCTGCTGTTATTGCCGCAGTTTACGATCGACAATCTGGGCTTCACGAGCACGCTCGCAGGTATCCTCATCGGCGTTCGCGCGCTACCCGTGCTTCTTCTCACGATTCCCGTCGCGCGACTCGCGAGCTTACCTCGATTCGACCTGCGCTGGTCGATCGGCGGCGGCATCGCGGTTGCGGGACTCGGTTCGCTCTGGCTGGCGAGCTGCGTCACGACCAACAGCGATCTCGGCACGTTCATTCCTCCGCTGATGCTGGTTGGAGTCGGCGCGGCGTTTGTCTACTCACCGCTGCTCGTCGCGACCATGCGCGCCGTTGCTCCCGAGGCCGGCGCGAAAGCGGCATCGTTTATCGTGCTCTTCTTTCAGTTGGGGGGTTCGGTCTCGTCGGCGTCGATTGTGGCGTTCTTGGACCAGCGCCTCCAGTTTCACCAAACGGTTCTCGCCGCGCAGGCGACTCTTTCCAGGCTGCCGATCGCGCAGTTCTTGCAGCACGGCACGCCGGCACAGCTCGCGGCCGCGATTGCAGGCCAAGCGGCAGCGCTTTCTTACGCGGATGCCTTTCTCGTGACTGGCGTCCTCGCTCTCGTGGTCACGCCCGGCGTGCTGCTTTTGGCGCGCAAACGTTCATAGGAGTAATGACAGAATGCAATACGAAGTAGCTTGTAACCAAATCCGCGACGACATCACGGCCCTGCTGCTCGAGCTGCGGCCGCCGACAACCGGCGCGGCGTACGCCGCAGCGTGTGCGACGCGAAATGTCGCAGCCGCGCTGCATCACGCGTCGGGCGTTCCGGACGATCCGCGCTGGGCCGACGCGCTCACCAGCCTCGAAACGTTCCTCGAATATTGCGAGGCTTCTCCCAAGACGCGCGAATCCGATGCGCTCCTCGAACTGCGCGGCTTTATCGCAGAAAACGCCGACCTCGCCGCGCCAAGCTTCGAGCACGCCCTGGCGAGCTAACGGCGGGGGCCGACCAAACCGTCGCGGGCCATTCGCCGCCGGTAGCGGCGAGCATCGCTCGATGCCAAGGGATTGCGGCAAACACCGTTCGTTGTTCGTCGTTAAGATGTGGGAGGTGCGCTTCGTACAACGCGACGGCGCGTTCTAGCCACTTGCGGGCGGCGGCATCGTCGTTACAGCGGTGATACGCGAACGCCGCGCACCATGCCGAGCGCTGCGGCCAAAGCAGTCCGACGGAGCGCTGCGGTTCGTTCTTCGGAACGTGCTTTACGTACGAGAGCGCGGCAGCGCAATCGCCGGCCTGCGCATAGAACGCGGCTAACAGCGCGCCGTGGTGCGCCGCGGCGAGCGACGGCGAAGTGCTCTGGCGGACCGCGAACGCGTCCGCGAGGTACTCGACCGCGCGATCCAAGTTGCCGGCGACGTACTCCGCCTCCGCTAAGTGCTGCAGCACCTGTTCACGGGCAAACACGCTCTCGCTCTTGGCCGAAACGGCGAGGGCCTCGCGCCCCTCTGCGAGCGCGCGTTCCACGTGTCCGCCGTACGTGAGCGGCAGGACGAGGCTGCTTCGTGCGCCCGCCGTAAAGAACGGCGCGACGGACGCATAGGCCTCGATCGCGCGCTCGTAGGCTGCGGTGCCCGCGTCAAATCGGCCGAGCTTGAGGTTAAACTCGGCAATGTTCATCTCGTTGACCATCATCGCCGGTATCAGTCCGCACTCCCGACAAATCTGGGCGGCACGCTCCAAGATCGGGATTCCGTCGAGGAAGTTGGGACTCCAGAGCAGCGGCCAGGTACTCTGACCGAGCGCATCGGCTTCGCAGCGCCGGTCGCCGGCCTTCACGGTGAGCTCGACCCAACGCGCGGTCCACCGTGTGACGCCGTCGCGATCGAGAGCGTCTTGCGCGTTTGAAACCAGCGTCGCGAGCGCCCGTTCGGCGATCGCGTAGTCGCCGAGGCGTTGCGCGATCGCAAGCGCTTTCTCGGCGGCACCGCTCCCTTCTTCGGTCTCTCCGGAGACAAACAGCGAGCGGGACATTTCGGCGAGCGCGGCGGCCGTGCCGCGCTCGTCGCCCAGCTCGCCATACGCTCGTAGCGCGCTTCTGGCCAGCGCAACAGTCTGGCCGGCGGAGACACCTAGCGGATAAAACATGCTCTCAACAAGATCGGCGTCGGCTTGCCATCGCAGGCTGCCGGCCCGTCGCGCGCGCTCGCGCAGCGCGGCCAGCGGCGCGAATGCTTCGGATCGCCCGGAGTAGTCGTTAAAAGCGATGCGCGCTCGTCGAAGGAGAACGCTGCAGCGCAGATCCTCATCGTCGAGGTCCTCGGCAATCGCTGCGAGGTAACCGAGGTCGGTCCGTTCCTCCGCAACGTTGCTCGCGCGCTCGTCGATGCGTTGGCGCTCGCGCCATAGCTGCGCGACCGTCGACCGCTCCAAGGCAAGCGCCAGCGCGCGGTCGATGTGCCGGCGCGCATCGTCGGGTGCGCCCAACTCGAGCGCATGCCGCCCAGCGATAAGATACTCTGCGGCCGCCTCGTCAGGTTGCTCCGCCGCTTCGAGATGCGCGGCAATCTGCGATGCAAATTCGCGCCTTCGCTCGGGGTAGAGCTGCTTGAGTGCGCGCGACAGTCGCCGGCTGCGCTCACGCACGCGGCCCGGCTCCGCGAGCGTGGCGATTGCCTGTTGCACGAGCTGATGGCCGAATGCATAGGGCAGTATGCCACGGCCTGCAGTCTCTTGGACGATGCGGTGGTCGAGCAACTCGTCCAGCGCACGGTCGACGATCGCGTCGCCGTAACCAGTGACCTCCCGTACGACTTCGGCCGAGAAACGCTGCCCGGCAAGCGCCGCCACCTCGGCGACCGTCTGCGTCTGCGCGGAAAGCGCGGCGACGCGCACGCCGACGAGCGACGCGACGGTTGCGGGAACCGAACCTTGCGGCGACGGCGCTTCGAGCAGTTGTGCGAGAAAGAGCGGATTGCCACTGGACCGGCCGTGCAGCCCGGCGGCGAACTCCACGAGCGTTCCTTCGAAGCGAACTCCCGCTTCTTCGACGATGCGTTCCACTACGCCCGCGTCCAGCGGCAGCACGGACAGCGACGCAGCACTGCCCTCTATCTGCAACTCGCGCTGTAGCTGGCGCAGCGGATGTGGGGCGAGAGTCTCGTCGTCCCGAAACGTTACGAGGAAGAGCACGCGTGTACCCGACGTGCGCCGCGCCAAGAACCGCAGCGCGTCGAATGTGGCTTGGCTCGCCCAATGCAAATCCTCGAGGACGACGAGCAGCGGGCGCGGACGCGCGAATCCGACGAAGCTGCGTCCGAGCGCTTCGAAGAGGCGCAGCCGCTGATCGTCGGCGCCAATGGTGGGAAGTTGCGGCAGTGGCCCGGTGCGTTGCGCCAGCTCCGGCAGCACGGGCGCAAGTGCCGCAAACCACGTCGGTCCGATGTCCAGCGCCGTCACGAGCGGCAGCTGCCCGCGCAGCGCCTCGACCAGACTCTGATAGGGAAATGCCTCCGGGAAACCAGTTGCGCCGTAGAGCGCGCGACCGCCGGATTCTTCGACCGACGCCATGAACTCGCGCACGAGCCGCGATTTACCGATGCCCGGCTCGCCGCCGATGAAGACGATGCCGCCGCGCCGCATCTTTGCGCGGCTCCACGCCTCATCGAGCCGTGCGACCTCGCGCTCCCGCCCGAAAAACGGCAGCGATCGGTTGCGCTCGGCGGCGCGCGCTTCGACCTCCGTTTCGGGTACGCGACCGTCCTCGTCGCCGGCGGCATCTCCCTTGGCAACTCGCTCGGCGATCGCGACGGTCTCGGGCATCGGCTCGACGCCCATCTCGTCGCGCAGCCGCGCGGCGAACTGACGATACTCGCTAATCGCTCCGGCCGCATCGCCGAACTCATAACGTAGCGCAACGAGACGCCGGACCACATCCTCGCGCCACGGATCGACCTCGAGAATCTTGCGCGCCATCTCGACGGCACGCGTCAAGTCGCCGCGCTTGCGCAAGCTCGAAACCAGCTGCGTCAGCACCGTCAGATAGATGTTGCGGAAACGTTCGCGAAAACCGTCGAGCCACTCATCGTACAGCTCCGGCAGCAGATCGCCGCGATAGAGCGCAGCGGCCTCTTCGAGCCGGGTCGCGTCGCTGGACGCGTCGGAAAACGTTTCGACGTCGAGCGACAGCGCGACGTCGGGCTTCCACCACAACTCGTCGGCGCTGCTTCCGATGAAGTCGCTGCCGGGCTGCGGCATCACGCGCAAGAGATCGTTGACGGTCGAACGCAGACGCGCCCGCGCGACGCCTTCCTCCTCGTCGGGCCAGAGCAGAAAGGCGAGGTGTTCGCGCGAGACGGGCGCCGCGCGGTGCATCACGAGATAGGCGAGAACTTGAAGCGACTTGCGCGGCGTCGCCAGCCGAAACGCCCGACCGTCGACGGCGATTTCCGGTTGGCCGAACAGCCGTACCTCGAGCGATCGGCGTTCGGTTGACTGTGCAGTCTTGCTCGTCGGTCGGCCTTTATTCTTCGTCGTGCGTTTCCCTGGCGTCTCGCGGTTCGGATCCTTGGCCGAGGCGCAGCGTGATGAAATCCCACAGGTCGCGAAACCTGCCCGAGGCGATGCCGAGGGCGCTCGACGCTTCGTAGACGCTTCCCCGCCAGCCAGTCTCCACTCCCGACGGCTCGCGCCAGAAGTGCAAGACAAACCGGTGATCTTTTCGCTCGCGGTTACCGTCAGAACGCACGATTTTCCCACCTCTTTCGAATACGCGTGAAGGCGAGGGTCCGCTCCGGAAAGCGGGCCCTCGCCGGTCGACGTTTATTCAATCTCGTTCATGACGAAATGGAATGAATTGTCCTGGAGCGAGCCATCGGTGCGGGAATAGATTCGGATCTGAATCTTGACCTCGCCGTTATTGCCGCAGGTCGAGTAGTCGTAGTCGTCGGGGATGGGGGCGTG
>JBEKRW010000074.1:0-11073 GCA_049517595.1 Candidatus Cybelea sp.
ATCCCCGGCGTTGGTGGCGTCAAGCTGCGAAAAGGACGACAGGTACCGCCAACCTATGGGCGCGCGTGGGTGGTGTGCAAGAACGATTGCTGGTATGCATGCTTTGAGTGCGAACGCGCGGTCAGGCCGCTGCCGGCCACGAACGAAGTAATCGGCGTCGATCGTGGCGTGCACGTGCTGGCGGCGCTCTCTGATGGCCGGCTGATCGCCAATGCGGCCGTGGGCGAGAAGCACAAAGCCAAGAGCGCGCGGCTGCAGCGTGAGCTGGAGGCTGTTACGGTGCGCGATCGCGCGGGCCGCGTGACCAACGGCCGCGAGCATCGCCGCATCAAAGCACGGGAAAGGCTGGCGCGGGCGAGGGAACGGCAAGCCGATGCGCGGCGCGACTACGTCCATAAGGTCGCGCGCCGGCTGGTCAACGGCGCGAATGTGATCGCGCTCGAGAAGCTGAACCTTCGCGCGATGACCCGCAGCGCCAAAGGGAGCGTGGAGCGCCCTGGGCGCAACGTGCGCGCCAAGGCTAGTTTGAACCGGGTAATGCTGGATAGTGTATTTGGTCTGCTTCGGCAGATGATCGTGGCGAAAGCGGAGGAGGCTGCGCGCACGGTCGTCGAGGTAGATGGCCGTTTCTCGTCGCAGGAGTGCTCGCACTGCGGGCACGTTGCGCGCGAGAGCCGCCGAAGAAGGCGCTTCTGTTGCGTAAGATGCGGTCATCGCAACCACGCTGATGTCAATGCAGCGCTGGTGATTCGGGGGCGCGCGCAGTTGGCGCGCAGGAGTGGGCCAGACCCGGCTGAGGAAGCCGGTCGGCGCGGTCAGGATGCTGCGGCGTAGGCACACACAACGAATAAACGTGTAGCGGTAGACCGTCCCGTCGCTTTGATCGTAGAAGGCGACCACCTCTGCGCCGCACACAGGGTCAACCTGAATGGTGTGGGGGCTCCTGGGGCTCTCACCATTCATCGTGACGTTCGAGGTGCCGCTGCTTCCCGTCGGCAGCGCCCGGCGCAGGACGCGCCGCTGCAGTTTGAAAGCGGGGCTAAGAGCCCTTGCCGTTTCTCAGCGCGGCAAGCTCTTTGAAGAGCTTTTTCTCTTTGTCGCTGAGATTCTGCGGGAGCTGCCCGATCAGCCGCACGTACTGGTCGCCGCTGCCCTTGCCTTTGACCTTTGGAACTCCGCGCCCGGGAAGGCGAAGGAGCCGATTGTTTTGCGTTCCGGCGGGGATCGTCATCGCGACTTGACCGCCGAGCGTGGGGACGTTGACGTCGCCGCCGAGCAGCAGTTCGTAGATGCTCACCGGAAGGTCTACGTAAAGGTCGTCGCCTTTGCGTTTATAGGTTGGATCGTCTTGAAGCTGCACGATCAAGTACAGGTCGCCGTTCGGGCCGCCGTTGATGCCGGCGCCGCCTTGGCCGGCCAGACGAATGCGCTGCCCGTCGCCGATGCCGCGCGGAATCGAGACTTCGAACCGTTTGTTGAGCAGAACTCGTCCGGTACCGTGGCATTGCGGGCACAGGTGGCCGTTTTCCGTGCCCGTGCCGTGGCACCGCGGGCAAAGATCCTCGATTTGTAGCGAGACCGCTTTCGTTCCGCCCTCGTAGATGTCGCGCAGCGTCAGCTCGATCGTGGTCTCTAAATCTTGACCGCGCCGCGCCCGGCCCGGGCCGCGCGGGGCCTGCGCGGTTTGGCGACGCCCAACTTGCGAGAAGAACGTTTCGAAGAAGTCCGAAAAGCCGCTTGGGGCGCCTTCACCACCTAAGTCAAACTCGAACTCCTCGCCGTCGATGTTGGTACGATAGCGGCGTTGCTGTTCGGCTTGTTGCGCTGCTTGCTGCCAGTTGGGCCCGAGAACGTCGTACTTCTTACGTTTTTCGGGGTCGCCTAAAACTTCGTAGGCCTCGGAGATCTCCTTGAACTTCTCTTCGGCGTCTTTGGGGTTCTTCAGGTTTGCGTCGGGGTGCCATTTGCGCGCGAGCTTGCGATAGGCGGACTTAATGTCTTTCTCGGCGGCGTTCTTGGGCACGCCCAAGACCGAGTAGTAGTCCTTGAAGTTCATCGGCATCCGAGATCATTCGCCGGAGCGTTTGGCGACGATTACCTTCGCGGGCCGAAGCAGCTCGTCGCCAAGTGTGTAACCCTTCTCGGCAACCTCGACGACGGTATCGTCCGTCTCGTCGTTAGCAGCCGACGTGCCGATGGCCTCGGCAACGCGTGGGTCGAACGGTTTGCCCTTAACGTCAATGGCTCGTACGCCTTCGCCTGCGAGCAGCGCCTCGAAGCCGCGCAACGTCTGTTCGATTCCGCCGCGCAGCGTGTCGCCGTCGGCATTGGATTGCAGCGCGCGCTCGAGATTATCGAGCACCGGAAGAAAGCGTTCGATCAGCATGCGCCGGCGCGACGAAACCAATGAGTCGAAGTCGCGCTGCATGCGTTTCCTGTAGTTGTCGAAGTCGGCCACGGCCAACAGGAACTTTCCGTAGTTCTCATCGGCGCGAGCGTTGGCCGCAGCGAGCTGTTCTTCCAAAGACAGCTGCTGCGGCGTTTGCTCGTCGATTGTGGCTTCTCCGGCCTCGGTCTTTAAAACCGACGGATCGTCAAACATCGAGTCTTTCAAGGAAGCAGCGCCTACTGCGCTTCCTTGAACTCGGCGTCGATGACGTCGTCGCTGGGCGCTCCGGCGCCGCCGCCGGAACCGTTGGACGCCGGTGCGCCGTCGCTCGCACCAGGCTGCTCGCCCTGCGGGGCAGCGGCCTTGTAGAGTAACTCGGCCATCTTATAACTGGCCTGTTGCAGCGCATCGATTGCCGGCTTGATCTGCTCGACCGTGCCGTTTTCGCTGATCTGCTTGAGCTCTGCGAGCGCCCGCTCGACGTCGCCTCGCGGACCCGCGTCGAGTTTGTCGCCCACTTCTTTGAGCGACTTCTCCGTCGAATAGATCAGGCTCGACGCGTTATTGCGCACTTCGGCTTCGTCGCGCCTGGCTTTGTCGGCCGCGCCCTGCAGCTCGGCGTCGCGAACCATGCGCTCGACTTCGTCCTTGTTGAGGTTGGTCGAAGCCGTGATCGTAATGGCCTGCTCTTTGCCGGTTCCGAGATCCTTGGCGCTGACGTTCACGATGCCGTTGGCATCGATGTTGAACGTCACCTCGATCTGCGGCACGCCGCGTGGCGCCGGCGGAATCCCTTCCAGCCGGAATCGCCCGAGCGTCTTATTATCTGGCGCCATGGGGCGTTCGCCTTGGAGCACGTGCACTTCCACCGAGGTCTGGCCGTCTTCGGCCGTCGTGAAGATCTGCGACTTCTTCGTCGGAATCGTGGTGTTCCGATCGATTAGTTTCGTCATCACGCCGCCCAGCGTTTCGAGGCCAAGCGAAAGCGGCGTTACGTCGAGCAGTACCACGTCGCGCACTTCGCCGGACAAGACGCCGGCTTGGATGGCGGCACCGACTGCCACGACCTCATCGGGGTTCACCGTGAGATTCGGCTCTTTGCCCGTCAGCTTGCGAACGAGTTCTTGGATGACCGGCATGCGCGTCGCGCCGCCGACCATAATCACTTCGTCGAGCTTCGAGACGTCGAGCTTCGCATCGGCGATCGCGTTGTGGAACGGTCCCACGCAACGATCGGTAAGATCGCCGGTCAGCTCTTCGAACTTCGCGCGGGTGAGCGTGTAGTCGAGGTGCTTGGGCCCCTCTTGGTCCGCCGTGACGAACGGCAGATTGATGCTGGTCTGCACCACCGACGAAAGCTCGATCTTCGCTTTTTCGGCCGCTTCGGTAAGCCGCTGCATCGCTTGCTTGTCTTTGCTCAGGTCGATACCCTGATCGCGACGGAACTGATCCACCAGCCACTCGACCACGCGATGGTCGTAGTCGTCGCCGCCGAGATGGGTGTCGCCGTTGGTTGCTTTGACTTCGAAAACGCCGTCGCCAACCTCGAGGATCGACACGTCGTACGTGCCGCCGCCGAGATCCCACACGAGGATCGTCTCGTTGCCTTTTTTCTCCAGGCCGTATGCCAGCGCGGCGGCCGTCGGTTCGTTGATGATGCGCAGAACGTCGAGCCCGGCAATCTTGCCGGCGTCCTTGGTCGCTTGGCGCTGCGAATCGTTGAAGTAGGCGGGCACGGTGATGACCGCTTTGGTCACGCGCTCGCCGAGATAGTTGCTCGCGTCGTTGACGAGCTTCTGCAGGATCATCGCCGAAATTTCTTGGGGCGTGTAATCCTTGCCGTCAATCTTAACGTGGTAATCGGCCTCGCCCATGTGTCGCTTGATCGAGCTGATCGTGCGATCGGGGTTGGTGATTGCCTGGCGTTTTGCGAGTTGTCCGACGAGACGCTCGCCGGTTTTTGTAAATGCTACGACCGAAGGCGTCGTACGCGAGCCTTCGGCGTTAGGAATAACGGTGGGTTGGGTTCCCTCCATTACGGCGACGACCGAATTGGTCGTGCCTAGGTCGATTCCGACCGTCTTAGCCATGAAACTTTCTTACCTCGTTTTCATAAATTTTCCGTGCCGCCCTGGACCAGCTGAGCCGGCAACTGCGCTCGAGGCCGAGGTTAAGAGCCCTGCGCGCTGCCGGCGGCGCCTTGCCGCTTACGGACCGTCTGGATTGGAACTACCGCACCATGATACACGATGCGGTAGTGAAGTTGTTTCGCTATTTAGGACCCGCCTCAAGGCCCCGCGGTTGCAGGGCCCTCCTTGTATTACGGCTGTTGCTGCTCTTCCTCGGGCTGCTGTCCTTGCGGCTGGGGTTGAGCGGCAGGGGTCTCGCTTAGTTTGATCGCTACGAACTTCTTGAGGCCGCGCGACCAGACGTTGAGGCGAATCGTGTCGCCAGGCTTCTTGGACGCGATGTAGTCGTGAAGGTCCTTGATGCTGTTGAAGTCCTTGCCGTCGGCCTGAAGGATGACGTCGCCTGGTTGGATGCCGGCCTGGTCGGCGGGCGATCCCGAGAAGACCTGCTGGACCGCGACGCCGCCGGTGCCGTTATAACCGATCTGGTTCTTGACGCCCGCGGAGAGGTCGGCCATGTAAATCCCCAAGAAGCCGGTGTCGGTGCCTTGGTGCGCGCCAGGGTTCTTTTCCAGCGCCGCCACGACGTTGCGCACGGTGTTCGAGGGAATCGCGAAACCGATGCCTTGCGCGTACGCAGACTTTACGGTGGACTGGTTCATGCCGATGACTTGGCCGTCAATGTCGATGAGCGGACCGCCCGAGTTGCCGGGATTGATCGGAGCCGACGTCTGCAGCAAGCCTTTAAAGTCAATCTCGGCGCCGTTTTCGGTCGGAATCGGTTCGGACCGGTTGAAGGCCGAGACGACGCCCACCGTTACGGTTTGTTCGAGTTGGAGCGGCTCGCCGATGGCGATCGCCCATTGACCCTGTTCGAGCCGGGTAGAATCGGCGAGTTCCAGCGGCGGAGGAAGCTTGTCGTAGTTATCAACGCGCAAGATGCCTACGTCGGCGGAGAGGTTGTAGGCGATGACGTGCGCCGGCACGTGGTCGCCGTTGGCGAAGACCACCGTCAGCTTGGTGACGCGTCCGCCGCTGGGCGGCTGCAACACGTGCGCGTTCGTAACGATGTCGCCACGCGAGTCGATGACGAAGCCCGAGCCGGAGGCTTCACCGTGATAGGGTTGGACGATGCCGGGGCCGCCTTGGCCGCCCCCAAAAAACTGTTGGAAGAACGGGTCGGCTGGAATGACTTGCTGCCCGTTTACTTCTTCGGTGATCGCGACGACGGACGATTTCGTCCGCTTGACCGCGCTCACGATTCGATCTTGGTCGCTCACTCCGCTCAACGGAACGGCCGCAATTGCGGGCGGTGTGCGATCGGGACCCGTCGCGCCGCCGAAATGGCTGCTCGCATAGAGCATCATAAGGAAGCTGCCGATAACGGCGCCCACGAGCCCAACAATGAGCGTGGAAAAAACGCGATTCTTCATGGAGCGATCTACCCGATCTACGGAAAAAAGTTACCAAGCGAGCCGCTCGTCTTCGCAATGTGCGACGGCCGCGCGTGCGTTTGGGATTCCGCGCGATGGCGTCGGCTCCTCGGGCCAGAGCGAATCGGGCAGCTGGCGCCGCAGGGCCGCGCGAACGCATTCCAGGCGTTCCTCGCGGAACTGCATCACGCGCATCTGGATCAAAAGGCGCGCTCGCCTCAGAGCCCGACGCGAAAACAGGTCCTCGGGCGAGAGGGGGCCCGGGGACGGGCTGGCGGTGGCGCGCCCTTGCGCCACGGGACTCGCTGCGGGCGCCGTGGCTCCCAGCAGCGCGATAAGCGTGATAAGAAGGAAAAGTCGCATCGGTCGATCGCCTCCGCGAGGCAATTCACGGCCGCCGCGCGGAGGAGCAAGGGCCCGCGGCAAAACTCCCGCTCGTGACCTCAAACACCCTGGCTCTAGCCGAACCGCCCTCGGAACCCTACGTCCGGATCGTCCCACTGGGCGGCTGTGGCGAGATCGGGCGCAATATGACCGTCATCGAGACCAATGACGACCTGGTCGTCGTCGACTGCGGCTTGATGTTTCCCGACGACGAGATGTACGGCGTCGACATCGTCATCAACGATTTTACTTACGTGCGCGAGCGTGCTCACAAGCTGCGGGGCCTGCTCGTAACCCACGGCCACGAAGACCATATCGGCGGGATCCCGTACTTCGTGCGTGAGTTTCCGCAAATCCCGATCGCCGCGACGGCGCTTACGATCGCCTTAATCAAGGCGAAGTCGCGCGAACAAAAGCTTGGGGAGGTCGACTTTACGCTGGTCAAGCCGGGCAGCCGCGTGCGGTACGGCTCGGTTGAGGCCGAGTTCGTCCACGTGAACCACTCGGTTGCCGGGGCCTGCGCGCTCGCGCTGCGGACGCCGGTCGGAACGATCTTCCATACGGGCGACTTTAAGTTCGATCAAACGCCGATCGACGGCAAGCCAGCCGATTTTTCGAGAATCGCGGCGATCGGCGACGAGGGCGTGCTCTGCATGCTTTCCGATTCCACCAATGCCGAACGCCCGGGCCATACGCGCTCCGAGCGCGCCGTCGGCGAGGCCTTCACGTCAATCTTTTCGCACGCCAAGGGGCGCATCGTCGTTGCCTCGTTTGCATCGAACGTTCCGCGGATTCAGCAGACCGTGGATCACGCCGTTCGCTTCAACCGGAAGGTGGCGTTCCTCGGGCGTTCGATGCGCAATGTCGTTCACTTTGCCACCGAGCTCGGCTATCTGCGGGTGCCCGCCGACACGATGATTCGCAGCGAAGACGTCGACGGCTATCCGCCCGAACGCGTCGTCGTGATGACGACCGGCTCGCAGGGCGAGCCGATGAGCGGGCTCGCGCGAATGTCGGTGCGCGACTACAAACACTTTAAGATCGTACCCGGCGACACGGTCGTGATCAGCGCCACCCCGATTCCCGGCAATGAGAAGAGCGTGCACAAGACGATCAACAATCTCTCCAAGCTGGGCGCGATCGTGATTCACGGCACCGACGGGCGCTCGCACGTGTCGGGCCACGCTTCGCAAGAAGAGTTGCTGCTGATGCTCAACCTCGTGCGCCCAGAGTTCTTCATTCCGGTGCACGGCGAATACCGAATGTTGGCCGCTCACGCGAAGCTCGCGATTCAAACCGGCGTCGAGCCCGGCAACGCTTTCATCGTCGAGAACGGCGACGTGCTGGAGTTTACCCACGAATACGGCGATAAGGTCGGCCGCACGTACGGCGGCAATGTCTTCGTCGACGGGTCCGGCATCGGCGACATCGGCGAGGCGGTGCTGCGCGACCGCAAAGCACTGTCGATCGATGGGATCATCATGGTGGTCGTCGCGATCGACAGTGAAGAGGCGCGGGTGATCGGAGGTCCCGATCTGATTTCGAAAGGTGTCTTCTATCTGCCCGAGGCTGGAGGCGTGCTCGACGAGTTGCGCTCCGAGTTGAAAGCCGTGCTCGAAGGCATCTCGGTCGATGCGATGCGCGACGTCACCGCGGTCAAAGAGCACATCCGCAGCGAGTTGGCCGGCGCCGTTTACGCGCGCACCAAACGCCGCCCCGTCGTCATCCCCGTGGTAATGGAAGTTTAGATAGAACCCACATGGACGAACCTGTCGAGCCGAGACGTTTCGACGATCGGAACGACCTCGCGAAAGAACGCAACCGCGCGGCTGCAGACCGTACGCTGCTCGCGTGGATTCGCACAAGTCTCGCGCTCATCGGGTTCGGTTTTGGCATCGATCGCATCGTTAACGTTCTCTCAGCCGAGCATCATCGCAATCCCAGCGGGCTAACCGCCCTCTTTGGGCTGTCATTCATGGCCCTGGGGACGTTTGCGATTCTTTCAGCCTCGGCAGGCTATCGGCGAGAGCTCCAACTGCTTGCACGACAACGCTATACTTACGAGGTGCGCAGGCCCTACGCTCTGATCGTCGCTCTGGTTCTCGCAGTCATCGGAGCGATTACCTTCGTCGGTATTTTAATTCAGTCGCTGCGCACTGGCTCGATCGCGTCGTAATCACGCGCCTCTGTGGACCCGCGCGATCACGGCGTCGGTGAACTCCGTCGTGGTCGCATGGCCCCCCAAATCTGCGGTGGCGATTCCCGCGGCGATCGCATCGAGCGCGGCCGCATGAATCGCTTCGGAAGCCGGGCGGGCGCGAGGATCGTCGACGTACGACAACACCGCGGCGCCGGCGAGGATCATCGCGAGCGGATTCGCGACGTTCTTTCCTTCTAATCGTGGCGCCGTGCCGTGCGGCGCCTCCGCCATCACTGCGGCGGGAGTGAACGCAGCTCGCCCTGAGCTTAGCCTGCCCTGAGCTTGTCGAAGGGTCGAAGGGTCGAACGCGAGCAGGACCGATTCTGCGCCGGCGATCGAGCCGAACAGCTGCATCACGAGATCCGAGAGGCAGTCGCCGTCGCGATTGAGCGATGGAATCACCAGCGGTTTGTCGCCCGCGGCCGAAAGCAGCAACGCATAGGTGGCGTCGATGAGCTGCGGGTCGTAGTCGATGTCGGGGTGACGCGCAGCCGCCGCGTCCATTTCTTCTTTGAGCATGCCTTCGTAAACGGGGCTGACCGTAAACTTCGGGCCGCCAAAGACCGTCGCGCCCATTTTGCTCGCATGGACGAATGCGTACTCCGAGACATACCGGCAGACGCGGCGAGAAATCGTTTCGGTGCGTTTCGCAACTTCGTCCATGCCTTCGCCTTCGCGCCATTCCTTTGCGCCGTAGGCATCACCGACCGCCATTCGAACGACCGAGATCGGCGCGTGAATCCCTCCGACGGGACGCACGCGCGGCAGCTTTCGCCCGGTTCGGACGATGACGCTCCCGCCGATTGCTTCGCGCAGGATGCGGTTAGGCGAACCCACGTCCCCTTGGCCTTCGGGCGTTATCGTCGCGGCTTTGAGGCCAAGGCGCCGGCGCTTTATCGCCTCGGCCGCGTCGAGCACGACGCGATTTGCCGTCGCGCGGCGATTTGCCAGCGATAAGTCGAATCGCTCAAATGTCAACTCGACACCGGTGACGCTCGGATCGAGGACGCGCAGCGCCTCGAGCAGCAACTCTTGACCGGTTTGATCGCCCTCGAGGACGACGAGCGTAGGCGCAGCCAAAATGAACTCCCGTAGTGACGAAGAAGAGATAGCTTCCATGGCGCGCAACCGCCGCAGGGCGAATGCCAGGAACCGGCTCAACCTCGAGATCGTTGGGCTCGCCGCGATCGCACTCGCCGTACTTTGCGGCATCGCCTTGGCGTTTCCGAATCATGCCGGCAGCATTGGCCACTGGGGTGCGCGGGATCGTCTTTCTCGAGATCAACGTTCCTCGCATGATTGCTGGACTCGGCAGCAGCGCGCTTGCGTACTTTTTGATTCTCGACGCTCTCTTGGGTGCTCGAGGCTGGAAGCACGGCGGGATCGTCGGAACGAACATCTGGTGGGCGCTGCGCGCGCTCGTCGGCGGCGTCGGAGCGACCATCGTCCTCTCGCTCGCGGCGCTCTCGCTCACCCTCTGGCTTACCAACGCGAGTTTGAAACGCCTTATCGGGCGCGCCGTCGTTTTCCTAGGGAGCCTTCGTCCTCCGCCGCGCCCGAGGAGCGAGGCCCTTCCCGAAGCCGTTTCATTGAGGCGCGCGCCGATTGTGACGGAGGAAGCTGCGCCCCTCACCCTCATTGAAGAAGAAGAGCCGAGCGAAGTTCCGCTCCCGGCGGTAATTCCAAAGGTAGTCGCGCCGGTCCGCATCGAGAAACGAGCGACACCGGACCCGCCGGCGTCGGCGAGCAGTCGCGCTTACCGCTTGCCCGATCTCTCAATTTTCGACGCCCCGCAGAACGTGGCGGTCGACGAATCCAGTCGCGCGCACGTGCTCGAGGATACGCTCGCGAGTTTTGGCGTCGGCGCGAAGGTGGCGCACATCGAGCGAGGCCCCTCGGTGACGCGCTACGAGCTCAAGCCCGAGCGCGGCGTTAAGATCTCTCGCATCGCGTCGCTCGCCGACGATCTGGCTTTGGCGCTGGCTGCGACCAGCGTCCGCATTGAAGCGCCGATTCCCGGAAAATCCGCGATCGGAATCGAGGTGCCGAACAAGACCGTCTCCATCGTGGCGATTCGCGAGATCCTCGATGCGCTTCCCAATCGGGGACAAGTTCCGCCGCTGTGGATGGCCTTGGGCAAAGACATCACCGGCCGCCCGGTCTTCGGCGACCTCTGCAAGATGCCGCACCTCTTAATCGCGGGTGCGACCGGCGCCGGTAAATCCGTTTGCCTGAACACGATCGTCGCGTCGCTGCTGGTGTGCGCGACGCCGGACCAGGTGCAGTTGCTGATGATCGATCCTAAGCGCGTCGAGCTTACCGTCTATAATGGGATCCCTCATCTGATTAAAGACGTCATCGCCGACCCGAGGCTGGCCGCCGGGGCGCTCTTCGAGATGACCAAAGAGATGGAGGCTCGCTACGAGCGGTTTGCCAAAGCCGGCGTTCGCAAGATCGAAGAGTACAACTTGATGTTTCCCGACGAGCGGTTGCCCTACGTCGTCATCGCGATCGACGAGCTCGCCGATCTGATGCTCG
>JBEKRW010000075.1:0-9791 GCA_049517595.1 Candidatus Cybelea sp.
GACGACGCCAGGATGATATCGCGGGAGCCGTTGGAAAGGTCGACTGCCAAGAGCTCGTCGCTCGCATCGAGATTGATTGCCAAGAGACCGTTGCGCCGAACGTTTGCGAACTCTTCGAGCTTCGTCTTTTTGATGACGCCGTGCTTGGTGACCATGACGAGATACTTCTCGCCTTCGAACCGGTCGATCGGAAATGCCGCGGTCACCTCTTCGCCGGGTGGAAGCGTCAAGAGATTCACGAGCGCAGTGCCGCGAGCTTGTCGCGTCGTGTCGGGGATCTCGTACCCCCGCAAGCGATAGACGCGGCCCTTATTGGTAAAGAAGAGGACGTGGTCGTGCGTCTTGGTGATGAAAAAGTTGCGCACGACGTCCTCGCGCTTGAGATTCGAGATGCCGGTCACGCCGCGTCCGCCGCGGCTCTGCGTTCTAAAGGTATCCAAAGTGACGCGCTTGATGTAGCCGCCGACCGTATACGTGACCACCACGTCGATGTTCGGAGTGATCTGCTCGATCGAGATTTCGTCTTCTGCCGGCTCGATGCTGGTGCGGCGCTCGTCCCCGAAGCGCTTCTTTACCTCGAGCGCTTCGCTCTTGACGATCTGCGCGACGCGGCGGGGGCTACGCAGGATGTCTTCCAGCTCCGCAATCGCCTTGATCAGCTCGGCGTATTCTTGCTCGATCTTCTGCCGCTCGAGACCGACGAGCGTCCGCAGTCGCATGTCGACGATCGCCTGCGCTTGAAGCTCGTCCAGTTCGAAGCGTGCCGACAACCGCTGCTTGGCCTCATCGGTCGTTTGGCTTCCGCGAACGATCGCGATGACTTCATCGATATTGTCGAGCGCGATACGGTAGCCTTCGAGAAGGTGCGCGCGCTCTTGGGCCTTGCGAAGATCGTAGGCCGTCCGCTTGACGATCACGTCCTTGCGGTGCGCGATGAAGTGCTCGAGCAGCTGCTTGAGGCTGAGCACCTGCGGCTCGATCGCCACCGACCCGTCGGCACGAGGCGCACCGACCGGTACGAGGGCCAGCATGTTGAAGCCGAAGCTCGCTTGCAGCGGCGTGTGTTTGAAGAGCTGGTTGAGTACGATCTTTGGAGTGGCGTTCTTCGATAACTCGATGACGACGCGCATGCCCTTGCGATTCGACTCGTCGTCCATCCGCGAGATGCCCACGATCCGCTTCTCCGAATAGGCCTCGGAAACGGCCTCCAGGATGCGGCTCTTATAGACTTGATAGGGAATTTCGGTGATGACGATCTTGTGTTTCCCGCGCTCCTCGACGATCTCGGCCTTGCCGCGAATCGCGATCGAGCCGCGACCGGTCTTGTATGCTTCGCGGATTGCCTCGTGGCCCAAGATCGTTCCGCCGGTTGGGAAATCCGGCCCTTTGACGATGTCGCAGAGAGCGTCGTCGCTCGTCTGCGGATCGTCGATCAACGCGGCAATCGCGTCGGAAATTTCGTTGAGGTTGTGCGGCGGAATATTCGTCGCCATACCGACCGCGATTCCACTGGAACCGTTGATCAAGAGCTGCGGCAAACGTCCCGGCAAAACGCTTGGCTCGACGCCCTGATTGTCGAAGTTGGCAACGAACGGAACCGTCTCTTTGTCGATGTCGGCGAGGACGTCGAGTGCCGTCCGAGCCAACCGCGCCTCGGTATAGCGGTAGGCAGCCGGCGGATCGGGGTCGATCGAGCCGAAGTTTCCGTGACCGTCGACCAGCGGATACCGAAGCGTAAAATCCTGCGCCATGCGCACCAGGGCATCGTAAACGGAGCTGTCCCCGTGGGGATGATAGCTCTTGAGTACGTCGCCGATGACGCCGGCACACTTGCGATGCTGCTTGCTGGGGTCGAGCCCCATCTCGCGCATGGCGTAGAGAATCCGGCGCTGAACCGGTTTGAGGCCGTCGCGAACGTCGGGGAGGGCTCGTGAGGCAATGACCGACATCGCATACGAGAGATAGCTCTCTCGCATCTCGTCTTCAACATTGACCTGCGTTACGGTATCGTTGTTCAATATTTACCTATGTTCACTCTCACTCTTCACTCCGAAGAGGCAACCTACGCATTTGCGGCGACGTTTGCGCGGCGCCTGCAAGCCGGCGACGTCGTCGCTCTTTCCGGACCGCTGGGTTCGGGCAAGACCACGCTGGTACGAGCGATCGTGCGGGCACTTCACGGTTCCGACCCAACCCTCAGTCCAACCTTCACGTTTTGGCACCGCTACGACGGCGCTCCAACCATCGACCACATCGATCTCTTCCGGATCGACGATCCACGCGAAGTCGTCGAGTTAGGCCTCGACGAAGCGCTCGACGGTCATTCCGTCGTGCTCGTCGAGTGGTGGCGCAACGCGCCCCACATCATCCCGCCGCGCCGGTACGAGATAGAAATGGAAGGCGCCGGCGACAATCCTCGCACTCTCTACCTTCGCGAACCGGAGTGAACGTTCTTGCCCTGGACGGAGCGCTGGGCGGCTTCTCGGCCGCCGTTGTTTGCGAAGGTCGCGTGGCCGCGGGCGTTCGGGAGACGGGGAACGTCGCACTCGAGCGCGGCCTCGTCCTCGTTGCGAGCGCCCTGGAAGAGGCTGAGCTGTCGCCCGGAAGACTCGACCGTGTCGCGGTCGGCATCGGCCCCGGCGGCTTTACGGGCTTGCGCATCGCGATCGCGTATGCAAAAGCGCTCGCGGCCGCCTGGAGACTCCCGCTCGTTGCGATCTCATCGTTCGATGCGCTCGAGTACGGCGGCAGTCTTGAACGGGTTCTTACCGTCGTCGTCGGCCGGCCGGGCGTCATCTCGGCACGCTATCGCTGCGGCGCGGAGATCGGCCGCGCTTCGGGAAGAATCGCCGAGGTTCTCGACGAGCTGTTTGCCCCCCCGGCTTGCCCTCCCCAGCCGGGTCGAGCGGCGCTCGACGTCGTCGGCGCGTCGAAGGACGTTCTGGACGCGCTCGCCGAACGCGGTTACCCGGTGCGAATCGTCGATCCGGCCGTCACGCCCGCAGCCGCAGCAGTAGCTCTGGCGGCCTGCTCGCGCGCGGCGGCGGCAAGCCTGCACGAAGTGCGCGCCGATTACGGCGAACTCCCCGCCGCCAAGGCTCCGAAGCTCTAGGGCACGTCGCGTGAAGATGGAGCTTCACCGGCCGGCGCACCGGCCCGATCGCTTCTCGGTCGCGCCGATGACGACGCCCGACGTCAGCGCGGTTACGCGTATCGAGCGCGCCTGCTTCACCACGGTTTGGCCGAACGACGCCTTTTACAACGAGCTTAGCACGAACAAGCTGGCGCATTATTACGTCGGGCGCGTCGACGATCGCATCGTCGCCTACGGCGGAATTTGGGTGATCTTAGAAGACTCCCACATAACGACGCTCGCGGTCGACCCCGATTACCGCGGCCGGCGATTCGGCGAAGTGCTGCTGATGCGGCTGATCGACGAAGCGATCGAGCGCGGTGCCGGCTGGATGACGCTCGAGGTTCGCGAAAGCAATACGGTCGCGCAGCGGCTCTACCGCAAGTATGGTTTCACGACCGTCACGATGCGCGCCGGATATTACAGCGACGACAACGAGAGCGCCCTGATCATGTGGGCCGGCAGCCTCAAGAGCGAGCTCTACCGCAACCGGCTCGGGGTATTGCGCGCGAGCTTGGGGGATTGATGCCCTCGTTCGCACAACTGATACGGCGCGTTGAAGAAGATTTGGGACAGCAGCACCGGTTCGCGCATAGCGTGCGCGTTGCGCGCTGCGCCGACCTCCTCGCGCAGCGGCATGGCGCCGATCCGCGAAAGGCGCGCCTTGCGGGGCTGCTTCACGATCTCGCCCGCCTCTATTCGCCGGAGCGGCTCGTCGCCGAATGTCAGGCGCGCGGGCTTCCCATCGACGCCACGGAGCGCCTCCACCCGATGCTCTTACACGCGAAGCTCGGTGCCGCGATTGCGCGCGAGCGATTCGGGGTACACGACGCGCAGGTGCTTTCGGCCATCGAGAAACACACAACCGCCGCGGGGGAGATGTCCGCGCTGGATTGCATCGTCTATCTCGCGGATTCGCTCGAGCCGCTCCGCTCGTTTCCAGAGCGCGCCGATCTTTGGCAGCTCGCGCTGGACGATCTCGCGGCAGCGATGCGAGGAGTCCTTCTTTTGACGATGCGCCACAACGCCCGCAAAGGCGTGGCGACCGTTCCGGCGACGCTAGCGGCAGCCGCGAACTTCGGGCTGACGGTGGCGGATGGAGTTCCGCCGGAGGTGCGCGCATCGGCGAGTTGATCGACGTCGTTCGCGAGAGCGCGCTCGACAAGAAAGGAGAGGGTTTCACGGCAATCGACGTAAGCGGCCGGACGATTCTGGCCGACACCTTCGCGATCGTAACCGGACGATCGAAGATTCAAACGCGCGCCATCGCCGATAGCGTGACCGAAGCGGCACGCCTGCACGGTTACGGCGTTTCGCGCATCGAAGGGTACGCCGACGGATCGTGGATCCTGATCGATATCGGAAACGTGATTCTTCACGTCTTCACGCCCGAGCAGCGCGAGTTCTACAACCTCGAAAGATTGTGGGGCATCCCCCACGCCGCGAGCAGTGCGTCGTGAAGGGACGGCGGCCGACCCATACGACCAAAGCGGCTCGCCAACGGCGCGAGTCACTCAAACGTCTCGGCGTCTGGATTTTTATCTTCTTCTTCGCGCTAAGCGTCGCCGGAGGGCTGATCATCATCTCCTCTTCGATGCGCGCGCACTGACGTAGCGCGAGCAAACCACAGCCATCCGATAACCATAAAGCCGGCGAAGTAGTAACCGAACCAGCGCTGCGGCGGTGCCGGAACCGAATAGATGAGCGAGACCGCAGGCACGCCCAGCAATACGACCGCCAGCGCGGAAATCGCGACGTCGATCCAGTGCATCGCGCCGATACGCTTGACGTAGAGGCTCGCGGCGACCGAGATCGCGGCGTAGATCACGATGAATCCAAACGCGCTTAGCGTACCGCAGTTATTGAAAACGTCGATCGGGAGGACGCCGGCCGCCAGCGACGCGGCGGCGATGGATACGACTGCTACGGTAATCAGCGTCACGGCAACGTGCGGCGTATTGTGCCGCGGTTCGATCGCGGCGAGCGCGCGCGGGAAGAGGCCGGACTTCGCGACGGCATAGGCGATTCTCCCGGCGGTCGTGATGCACGCCAAACAGACCGAAAATGCGCTGAAAAGCGCGCCGATTGCAATCGGAACGCGCAGGTAGCCGAGATTATAGATGCCGGCGAGAGTTCCCAGCGGAAACGTTTCCCGGTCCAGCGGAGTCGATGCGTGCGCCAAGCCGACGATTTCGGCATAGGTCGCGAGGATAAAAAACGCGCTCGCAAAGACCACGCTGGCAATTACCGCTCGAGGAATCGTAACCAGTGGCCGTTTGGCTTCGGCACCGAATGCCGTCGCGCTTTCGAAGCCGACGAGGCTGAAGACGGCGGTCATCACGGCCAAACCCCAGTTTGGGACGCCGCCCTTGATCGTCAATTGATTCGGATCGATCGCCGGCCCGTGTCGCACGAGAACGATCGCAACCACCGCGAGGATGATCAGCACCGAGAGCGCTTCGAGCACGAGCATGACGATTGCCGAAACTTGCACGCCGCGATAGGCGGCCTGCCAGCAAACCGCGCCGAGAACGATTGCGATGGCCACGTAGATCGCCGGCGTCGATGCGCCCAGAACGCCGGCGTCCTGCAGCAGCACGCCGACGAAGAGCGACATCGCACCGACGACGGCTGCCGCCACGAAGACGTACGCCCAGAGCAAGCTCCATCCGGCAAGCGCACCCAAAACAGGTCCGAGATTTTCGGCGGCATAGTCGTACATCGAACCGGCACCAGTGAAACGGCGCGCGAACTGATTCAGATTGAGGGCCACCACCACGAGCATGCCCGCGCCGAAAAGATAGGCCAGCCACGTACCATTGCCCGCGTTGGCGAACATATACGGCGCGATCAGGATCGGCGTCATGCTCGGCCCGATCAGGGCGATCGAGGTTGCGAGCACCTCGACGAAAGTTAGCGAGCCGGCTCGCAGGGAGCTCGAGGTGCCGACCGTCTCTTCCATAAAATGCGATGCTCGGCGACCGGCTGCCGAGTTCCCCTGAGCCTGCGAAACTTCACCGCGCCGGCGCGGGTAGGACCGCTCGCAATGTTCTGGTGGGTCATCGTCGTCGTTGCCGGTTTCTTGATCTTGCGAACGATCGTACGCGCCGTTGCTGCCTCACGCCATTTCGGCGGAGCCACGCGGCCGGGACCTGCGGAGTACGGCTACGGCGGTTTCGGCGGCGGCGGCAGTTTCTGGAGCGGCCTGCTCGGAGGCCTGGGCGGCGCGTGGTTGGGCAGTGCGAACGATTCGGGCGCCCGTAAACACGATTCGGCGAGCGACGGGGATGCCGGTGGGGGAAGCGGCGACGGTGGCGGCGGATGGTAGCGGTCTATGGTACGCCTGCTGTCTTTGGTTCTTGCCGCCGCTTTCGTCAATCCATCGTATTTTGGTAGCCTGCACTGGCGGCTGATCGGGCCGTTTCGCGGTGGTCGCGCGCTGGCGGTTACGGGAGTTCCCGGCGAACCGCATCACTTCTATTTCGGCGCCGTCGACGGCGGCGTTTGGGAGAGCAACGACGCCGGCCGAACCTGGAAACCGATCTTCGATCGTGAGGATATCGGCTCGATCGGATCGATCGCGGTCGCGCCGAGCAATCCACGCGTCATCTACGTCGGAACCGGCGAAGCCGACATGCGCTCCGACATCGCCTACGGCGACGGGATGTACAAATCGACCGACGGCGGACAGACCTGGTCGCACATCGGGCTGACCGATACCAAGCAAATCGGCGCGATCGTCGTGGATTCGAACGATTCCAACGTCGTCTATGTGGCGGCGCTGGGCCATCCGTATGCGCCCAATGCCGAGCGCGGCGTCTTTAAGACGACCGACGGCGGCCAAACGTGGAACAAAGTTCTCTTCAAAGATGCCGATACTGGTGCGACCGCGCTCGCCATGGAACCGGGTAATCCGAAGGTTCTCTACGCGGCGCTCTGGCAGACGCGGCGGCCGCCGTGGAACGTCTATCCACCCTCGAACGGCCTCGGCAGCGGTCTTTATAAGACGAGCGACGCCGGCGCAACCTGGACGAAGTTGGCGCAGGGACTTCCGGCAAGCGTCGGGCGTATCGGGCTGTCGATCTCGGCGGCGGCGCCAAGCCGCGTCTACGCCAACGTCGACAGCAGCCCCGGCATGGGCGGCATCTATCGCTCGGACGACGCGGGCGCAACTTGGACGCATGAGGACGGCTCGACGCGGCTTTGGCAGCGCGGCTGGTATTTCAGCGGCATCACGGCCGATCCGCACAATGCCAACGTCGTCTACGTGATGGATACGGCAACCTATCGCTCCACTGACGGCGGCAAGAGTTTCGAGGCGATCTTGGGCGATCCGACCGGCGACGATTTTCATACGTTGTGGATCGACACCGGCGACTCGAGCCGCATGATCTTAGGCAGCGACCAGGGCGTCGTCGTCAGCCTCAACGGCGCGCAGACGTGGAGCTCGTGGTACAACCAGCCGACGGCGCAGTTCTACCACGTCGCAACCGACGACGCGTTTCCGTATTCGGCGTACGGCGCGCAGCAAGACTCCGGCGCCGACATGCAAGCAGCGTGGAGTAAATACGGGACGCTCTCGCAGCAAGACTTTCGGCCGCTCGACGTCGGTGGCGAAAACGGTTATCTGGCGCCCGATCCCAAGCATCCGGGCTTGGTCTATGGCAGCGCCGGGGGCGCCGGCGGCCCGGGCGCAACCAAAGAAGTAACCGCTACGGGCTGGGAGCTGAACGTCGATCCGGTCATCGCCTATCCGTCGACGCTTTGGCGCAACACGTGGACGGCGCCGCTGTCGTTCTCGCCCGCCGATCCCAAATCGCTCTACATGGGGCACCAGGAAGTCTTTCGTTCGCGCAACGGCGGCGACAGTTGGCAGATCGTCAGCCCCGACCTCTCCCGCCCGAACGAAGGCACGCCGTCGAACCTCGACGCGGCGACGCTGGCCGATAACAACAACGTGCAGCGCCACGGCGTGGTTTATGCGATCGCGCCTTCGCCGATCGTCGCCGGCGTCGTCTGGGCCGGCACCGACGATGGCTACATCTGGCTAAGCCGTAATGCTACCGCGAGTGCACCGGCTGTTCGCTGGCAGAACGTGACTCCGCAGCAGCTTTCGTCGTGGAGCAAGGTGGGTATCATTGAAGCCTCACACTTCGATGCATCCACGGCGTACGCGGCCGTCGACCGACACCGCCTCGACGACTACGCGCCGTACATCTATCGCACGGCGGACGGCGGCGCGACGTGGACGTCCATCGCCAACGGCATACCCAACGGCTCCTTCGTCAACGCCGTTCGCGAAGACCCGAAGCGGCGCGGCCTGCTCTACGCCGGCACCGAGCGCGGCGTCTACGTCTCGTTCGACGACGGTGCGAACTGGCAGCCGCTCCAGCTCAATCTTCCGGTCACCTCGATTCGCGACATCGCCATCCACGGCGACGATCTCGTGCTCGCGACGCACGGACGATCGTTCTGGGTGATGGACGACGTTGCGTCGCTGCGCCAGATGGCCGCCGCGCGCGCCGCCGGCGGCGATTATCTCTTCGCGCCCGCAGCCGCCTATCGCGTCCGCGAAGGCAATCAGGAGGGAACGCCGCTGCCGCTCGACGAGGCGCAGGTCGACAACGCCCCCGCCGGCCTTTACATCGACTACTATCTCGCGCGCGAGGCCAACGCGCCGGTCGCGATCGAAATTCTCAACGCCGATGGGCGCGTCGTGCGCCGCTGGTCGAGCGCCGAGCCGGTGAAAGCCGCCGATCCGAAATCGGTCGACTACACGACGCACTGGATCGCGCAGCACCCCGTGCCCGAAACGTCGGCCGGCGCCCATCGCTTCGTCTGGGATTTTCATGAAACCAATTCACACGGCGCGTTGCTGCCGCCAGGAATCTACGCCGTGCGGCTAAGCGCCAACGGGAAGACGTACGACCGCAGCGCGCGCATCCTGCGCGATCCGCGTATCGCCGCAAGCGACTCGGATCTCGTCGCCCAATACGAGCTGGTAGAGCGCGTCATTGCGCTGCACGCGCAAGTCGTCGCCTCACGCGCAAAGGCGCAATCGCTAGGTGAAAGTTCGCAACTCTCGGTCGCGCAAAAACAGGCGTTACGCCGGGAAGTCATTGGCGCCGAACCAGCGGATAACCCCGACGATTCGATGGGCGTCTACTCGCACGATTTCACGAGCTTCCTCTTCCTCGAGAACCAACTCGATTATCTCGCGGGCGCCATCGAAAGCGCCGACGCCGCACCGACGTCCGATATGCGGCTCGGCCTTGCGAAGCTTGACGCCATCTATCGCCAGACGCTGGCGCGCTTTACCGCAATCAAGGCGATGGGCCGGTAGCGCTCGGGTCTCCTAGCGACCGGGCTGCAGCGTCTGGACGTACCAGCGCTCGAGATCGTCGTGAAACTGCGCCAGCGCCGGCGTGTGAAGATAGACCATGTGACCGGACTCGTAGAATCCGTAGCTGATGTTACTTTGCAGCTGCGGCGAGAGGGTGAGGTGGTTGAGCGTGTAGACCGTCGCCCAGAACGGGGTCGCAAAGTCGTAGTAACCGTTGCCCGAGAAGACGCGCAGGTTTGGATTGAAGGCCATCGCGCTGGCGAGGTCTTGGGCGGCGTTGGTCGGCAGGGCGCCGTTGTGTTTCCAATCCCATTG
>JBEKRW010000076.1:0-9608 GCA_049517595.1 Candidatus Cybelea sp.
CGAACTCACCGAGAAAGGACGAAAAATGATGGAAGAGCGCTGGGCCGACATCGGGCGCTTTTTCGAAGAGGACGACGAGGAAGAGGGCACGCGGGACCGGCGGGCGCAAATGCGCGATTCGGCAACGCGATTGATGCAAGCGGTTTCGCAGCTCGGCTATTCTTCCAAACCCGAAACCATCGAACGCGTGCGCGACATTCTAGACAAAGCGCGCAAAGAAGTCTACGAAGTGCTAGCAACAGAGTAAGGAGTTCCTAGATTGGCGCAAGCGCGAGCGGCGCACCGCGGGGTCAATATTTTCGAGGAGGGCAAGCCGATGTGGCAGATCCTCCTCGTTTTTCTCGTGCCTTTGATGCTCAGCAACGTGTTGCAATCGGCGTCGCAGACGATGGCGAGCATCTGGATCGGGCGCTTGATCTCCACTGCGGCGCTCGGCGCGATCTCGGCGGTCTTTCCCATCATCTTCTTGCTCTTCTCGTTCGTCTTCGGCGTCTCGAGTGGAAGCAGCGTTCTCATCGGACAGGCCTTCGGCGCCAAGGACTTCCACAAGGTCAAGAAGATCGCAGGGACCGTAACGGGCGCAGCCCTCTATCTCGGTATCGTCGTCGCCGTGGTGGGATACTTCGGCTCGCCGACGATTCTCAAGTGGCTCGCAACGCCGGCCGATATTCTCCCGCAGTCCGACGCTTACGCGCGCGTGGCCTTTCTGACGATGCCTGTCTTTTTCGTGTACTTCGTCTACGCGACGATCTTGCGCGGCACCGGCGATTCAACCACGCCGTTCTACGCCCTTATCGTTTCGAGCGTCTTGGCCATCGCCATCACGCCCCTCTTTATCATCGGAGTCTTTGGATTGCCGAAGCTCGGCGTCGTTAGCGCCGCCGTCTCCGGACTCATCGCCAACACGGTGGCCTTCGCATGGCTGCTCATCTACCTTCGCCGCAAGAACCACCCGTTACAGTTTGACCGCGAGACGCTGGCGGATATGGGAATCGATTGGAAGATTCTCGGAGGGGTGCTGCGCATCGGGCTGCCGACCGCGCTGCAAGTGATGATGGTCTCGCTTGCCGAGATTGCGGTCATCTCGTTCGTCAATCGTTTTGGATCGAGCGCAACGGCGGCCTACGGAGCGGTCAATCAAGTCGTCGGCTACGTGCAGTTCCCTGCGATCTCGATCGGCATCGCGGCTTCGATTTTCGGGGCGCAATGCATCGGGGCGCGCCGCGAAGACAAGCTCGGAAGCGTGATTCGCTCGGCGGTTGGTCTGAACTACGTCGTCGGCGGCATCATCATCGCCGCCTGCTACCTGTGCGCCTGGTTCATTCTGGGCTGGTTCATTACCGACCACGCCACTCTTATGATCGCGCACCAACTCCTGATGATCACCCTCTGGAGCTATCTCTTGTTCGGAAACTCCGCCGTACTCAGCGGCCTGATGCGCGGCAGCGGCTCCGTACTTTGGCCGACGATCAACGGGATCTTCGCGATCTGGGGCGTGGAGGTGCCGGTCGCGTGGATCTTGATGCACCGCATCGGGCTCGACGGCGTCTGGCTCGGTTATCCAGCCGCCTTCTGCGTCGCACTGGCGCTGCAGTTCACCTACTACGAGTTCGTCTGGAAGCGTCAGACGCACGAGCGGCTCGCCTAGAGGTTTTCCTGCTTCATTTGGGGTGGCAAGCGGCCGACGATATGATTAGGCGCTTTTAGGCACGGGCGAAAGCGCGTTGCACGGTCCGCTTACCAAAAAAGGAGGCCCCAATGAGGCGGACGCTCGGACACATTTCGTTTGCCGCGGTGCTTTGCACGGCGGTACTTTGCGCATGTTCGAACGGTTCCAACGGTTCTGCACTCGCGCCGGCCGGGCCGGACGCGCCGGCTCATAAGCCGGGGAGCCAGACATTTCAGTTTACCGGCGGGGAACAGAACTTTACCGTTCCGGCCGGCGTGAAGAACATTACCGTCACGGCGGCCGGCGCAAGCGGCGCTGGCGCGGAGGGTTCCGGTTCCGGCTCGGGTTCGGGTGGATTCACCGGCGGCCACGGAGGCGTCTTGAAGGCGACCGTCCCGGTTACGCCCGGTCAGACGCTGGCGGTCTTCGTCGGCGGCCAGGGCGGAGGCGGGGGTTCAGGCAGCGGTCCCGGCGCCGGCGGCTTCAACGGCGGGGCAGGAGGCGGCTGTAGCTACAGCTCGTGCGACGGTGCCGGAGGTGGAGGCGCCTCTGACGTTCGCCAGGGCGGCGCCGCCTTAAAGAACCGCATCCTCGTCGCCGGCGGCGGCGGTGGCTCCGGCTCGTTCGGGGGCAGCGGAAGCGGCAGCGGGAGCGGTAGCGGTAGCGGCAGCCTCGGCAACGGCGGCGACGGCGGCGGAAAGGTCGGCGGAAATGGAAGCGGCGGCAGCGGGAGCAGCAGCAGCGGAAGCTACGGCGGCTCAGGCGGTTCCGGCGGCACGCAAAGTTCGGGAGGCGCCGGCGGAAGCGGCGCCAGTTACGGCAGTTGTTACAACGGCGGCGCCAACGGAGCGCTGGGTGAAGGCGGCGCCGGCGGCGGCGATTACTGCGGCTGGTCCGGCGGCGGCGGAGGCGGCGGCTATTACGGCGGCGGCGGCGGAGGAGGCGGCGGCTTTTACAGCAGCGGCTCTTACGGCGGCGGTTCCGGAGGCGGCGGTGGCGGCGGTTCGTCGTACGCCGAAAAGAGCGCGAAACAAGTGTCGAATCACCAAGGCAAGGCGGCTCCGGGGAACGGCCAGATCGTTATTAGCTGGTAGCGCGCCTACTTACGTTTCTTCGATTTCGGCGTAACGCAGGTGCCGCCGGCGCGGCAGACGATCACTGGTGGATCGAGAACGTCGGCGGCGCTTTCGCCGATCTCCGGGCGCGCGGCGATCACCTTGCGCGCCTCGAACTCCATCCGGCGCGACGTACGGCCGATCTTCACGATCCGACCCGTCGCTTCGATGTAGTCCCCTGCAAAGACGGGAGCTAAAAACTCGACGCGGTCGTAGGAAGCAAAGAGCCCTTCGTCGCCGTCCAATTGAATTAACAGTTCGGTCGCAACATCGCCGAAGAGCGCGAGCATTCGCGCTCCGTCGACAAGATTTCCGCCATAGTGCGCGTCGAGCGCGCTCATGCGCACGCGCAGCGTTGAGGTGGGGAGCGTGTCGTCTAGGCCTTGGCCAGTTGCCACAGTTCCTCGAGTTCGGGAAGCGAGAGATCCGAGATGCTCTTTCCGCCTTTGCTTGCGCGTTCTTCCATGAACGAAAAGCGCTTGTAGAACTTTTCGTTGGCTTCGCGCATCGCCGTCTCGGCGTCGATGCCGAGCGCGCGCGAAAGGTTGACCAGCGTGAAGAAGACGTCGCCGAGCTCTTCGCGCACCCTGGGATCGTCTTGGGGCAGGCGACGCGCCTCGGCGAGCTCTCCCAGTTCCTCCGACAACTTTTCCAAGACTCCGTTCACGTTGGGCCAATCGAAGCCGACGCGTGCGGCCTTCTCTTGCATGCGTTGACCGCGCTGCAACGCACCGAGCTGCGCTGGAATTCCGTCGAGCCGGCTCTTGCGTAGGCGCCCGGTTTTTTCCAGTGCTTTGAGCTTCTCCCAATTGCGCCATTGCGCGTCGACGTCTTCAATGACCGCGTCGCCGAAGACGTGCGGATGCCGGCGCACCATCTTGTTGGAGAGCGCGTCCACGACATCGGCGATGCTGAACTTTCCAACTTCCATGCCAAGCTGTGCGTGGAAGAGAATCTGCAGCAGCAGGTCTCCCAGCTCTTCGCAGAGCGCGTCGAAGTGCGGCCCTTCGATCGCCTCGACTACCTCGTATGTCTCTTCGATCAGGTAGGGAACGAGCGTGCGGTGCGTCTGCTCCCGGTCCCACGGGCAGCCCAAGCGTAAGCGGGCCATGATCTCGACCAAATCGTCCCACGAATAATGGGCCGACTGCGGTGGCAGCGGGACCAGAGGCATCGCGATCGAGGCCGAGAGGGTCGCGCGCGGCATGCCGGGGACGATCTGCGTGGCGACGCCGCGCGATTCCAATAGCCGCAGCAGCGAAGGGAGGCCGGGAAAATCGGAGAGCGGGTTTCCGAGAATGCCCAGGCCGAGCGCGTCGTCCTGCGCACTACCGCTGAGCCGTTGCGCAAACCGTTCGATCTCGTCGGAGCTTCCGCGCACGAAGAGCGCGGGGTCGTCGACCATGTCGCGGACGATTGCGACGCCGTTACGCTCGAGATACGCCGTCAAATCCGGCGGCGCAAGCAGGGCGACGGCTTTACCGATCGCACGCAACGCTTCGAGGCTGCCGATGGTCAGCAGCCCGGGATCACCCGGGCCTAGACCCGCGATGCGAACCAGCACGCCGCGTCCTTCGCAACCGCGCGGCGGTGTCCCGGTGAGGACAACCGCCGCGCGCGCGATTTACGTCGAGGAGGGCGCGGGCGAAGCTGCCGCGGGGCTCGCCGCCGGCGCGCTACCCGCCGGTGACGCCGCTGCGCCGGCCCCAGCGGGTGCCGGAGGGGCGCCCATCGCCGATCCTGGCGGCGGGGACGGGAAGAGGCCCGCGAAGTTCGGATTGTTGATTTTGATGTCGGCTTTTTGCTGCAGACCCTGGAGGAACGGCTGAATCAGCGGCGACTCTTGCTGCTGACGTAGCGTATCGGTGATCTGCGGCGTCGCGCTGGCCAACGTTGCCTTCGTTCCCGGAATACGCGCTTCGACTTGAATGATGTGATAGCCGAAGGGCGATTTCACCGGCGGGCTGATCGCGTTGACCGGCTCGGAGAACGCGACCTTGTCAAATGCCGGCACCATCTGCCCGCGTTTGAACGTGCCCAGGTCGCCGCCTTTGTCCTTGCTGCCGGGATCGGTCGAGTATTGCTTGGCGACGTCGGCGAAACTCGCCGGGTTGGCTTTGAGAAGCTGCTCGACTTTAACCGCTTCGGCCAAGTTCGGCACCAATATGTGACGCGCGGTCACCTGTTCGGGTTTATCGAACGTGGCGCGATTCTTGTCGAAGTAGTCCTGAATCTGGGCAGGTGTGACCTTTACCTGCGAACCCAGCGCCTTGTCGAGAATGAGCTGCTCGCGAAGGGCCGCGTGAACGTCCTCTTCGCTAAGACCTCGCGACTTTAGCATCTCGTCCCACGAGCCGGCCGGAAAATTTTGTTTGATCTGGTCTTCGCGCGCGCTGATCTCGGCATCGCTTACCGTGATGTTATTGTTCTTGGCGTATTGATCGATCAATGCGTCTTGCACCATTTGCTGCAAGACGGTGCGCGCCAGCGGCGTCCCTTCCAGCTTTGTGTCAAATGCGGCTTGGCTGATCGGTTGACCATTCACCGTCGCGACGGTACCGCCCGATGCGCACGCCGCTAGCGACGCGCCGAAGAGAAGGGCGGCCAGGCCTACGATGAGGCGTTGGACTTTCGACATTGTTGCTCCGTTGGATAAAAGTGCGTAGGAAGCGGGGCCCGGAGCCCCGCATCACGGCGCCCTGGGTTCGCGTGTCGGGCTCCCGTTCCTTCGATTAAGGGTGCCTTGGAGGGAGCATTCTAGAGCGCGTCGACCAGCTTTTGTAGCACGGGCATCCAGTTCTGGCCGCCCGGCAGGTCGACGAGAATGCGCCCGTCGCTGAAGCGGAAGCGGTTCTTCGTGAGGGACTGGAGCTTCGGAACGGCAGCTGGATCCAGCTCGAAACCCGACCCGACGCCGAGGGTCAGGCGATGCTCGTCCACCACGACCCGGGTAACCCGCTTGCGCAGGGCGATCGCGCGCAGCCGGGTGATTTCGACGAGGTTGGCTAGGGGTGCCGGGAAGGCTCCGAAGCGGTCGCGCACGCCGGCGGCGACTTCCTCGACTTCCGCTTGCGTGCGAGCCTTCGCTAGCTGCTGATAGATGGCGATTTTTTGCGAGACTTGGCCGACGTAGTCGTTCGGAATGAACGCGTCAATCTTCACGTCGATTACCGCTTCCTGCCGCTCTTCGAGTGCTGCCGGTTCCCCCCGCCGCTGCGCGATCGCTTGGGCCAAAAGCTCGCAGTAGGTGTCGAAACCGACCGATGCAATGAAGCCGGACTGCGCCGATCCCAGCAGATTCCCGGCGCCGCGAATTTCGAGATCGCGCATTGCAATCTGCAAGCCCGATCCCAGGTGCGCGAACTCGCGGATCGCCTCGAGCCGCGCCTTGGCCTCTTCGGTCAGCGCTTTGTGGCCCTGGTAGAGGAGGTAACAATACGCCTGATGGTTCGACCGGCCGACCCGCCCGCGAAGCTGGTAGAGCTGCGCCAACCCGAATCGATCGGCGTCGCTGACGATCATCGTGTTGACGTTGGGAATGTCGATTCCGTTCTCGATGATCGTCGTCGCGACGAGCACGTCGAGCTCGCCGTCGATGAACCTTTGCATCACGGGCTCGAGCTCCAATTCGCGCATTTGGCCGTGCCCGACGCCGATGCGCGCGCGGGGTGAAAGCTGCTCGAGCGCGTTGCGCACCGCGTAAATGGATTCCACTCGATTGTGCAGGTAGTAGACTTGGCCGCCGCGGTCGAGTTCGGCGGCGATCGCGCGCTGCACGAGGGCATCGCTGGCGGGGACGACGAGCGTCTTGATCGACATCCGATTCTTTGGTGCGGTCTGAATGAGCGACAGGTCGCGGACGCCCAGCAGCGACATGTGCAGGGTGCGCGGAATTGGAGTGGCCGAAAGCGTCAAGACGTCCACGCTCGCGCGGTATCCCTTGAGCCGCTCCTTATGCATGACGCCGAAACGCTGCTCTTCGTCGATCACGATCAAACCGAGATCGGCAAATGCAACGTCTTTCTGCAACAGTCGGTGCGTCCCGATGACGACGTCGACCTTCCCCAAAGCGAGGTCTTGGACGATACGCTTCTGATCGGGCTTCGAGGTGAAACGCGAGAGCTCTTCGACGCGCACCGGAAAAGCGGCGAAGCGGGCACTGAAGGTTCGGTAGTGCTGATCGGCCAGCAGCGTCGTAGGCACCAGCACCGCGACTTGCTTCTTGTCGGCAATCGCTTTGAAGGCCGCTCGCATCGCCACTTCGGTCTTCCCGTAGCCGACGTCGCCGCAGATCAGGCGGTCCATCGGCCTTGCAGCCTCCATGTCGGATTTGGTGGCGTCGAAGGCTTTCTGCTGGTCGGGCGTCGGTTCGTACGGGAAAGCCTCCTCCATTTCGGCCTGCCACGTAGTGTCGGGGCCGAAGGCGAAGCCGCGCGACATCTCGCGTTCGGCATAGAGCTTGACGAGTTCGTCGGCAACCTTCGCCAGCGACTCGCTGACGCGCGTCTTCGTGCGCGCCCAGTCCGCGCCGCCCATCTTGGAAAGCCGGGGGCTCTGCCCTTCGGCGGCCGAGTACTTCGCGATCTGGTGCATCTGCGTGACGGGCACCAGCATGCGATCGCTTCCGGCATAGCGCAGGTCCAGATAGTCTTGCGTCGCGCCCAGAATCGTCTCGGCGCGCAGGCCGAGATATTGGCCGATGCCGTGCACCGCATGCACGACGTAGTCGCCGACGCGCAGGTCCGCCAGCGTGACGGGCACGCCTTCCTTGACGGCCCGCATCTTAACGCGCTTGGGCGGCGCGCCGAAGATCTCACGATCGCCAAGGACGCGCAGGCGCAGTCCCGGCAGCCAATAGCCGGATTCGATCGACCCGTGATCGACCAGAACGCTGCCGCGCGTTCGCCGGCCGATGTCGATTCCGGCAGCCTGCAGGAGGTCGACCGTGCGCGAGACCGCGGCGCTGACGATGAAGACGTTCTCGCCGTTTGAAATCCATTCGCGCAGCGCTTCGGTGAAAAGCCCGATCTGACGATTGAAATGCTCGACCGGCCGGCATTCAAAAACGAAAGACTCGATCGCCGGCGGCGCCCAATGGGTCCCGTGCTCCGCCTCGATCGTGCCGGGGAAGACGAGCGTGGCATGCGCGGCGACGAGCCCGCCGACGTCGCTCAGCGAAATTGGAGTGGCGGACAACTCCGCGCGCAGCGCTTCGCCGGCATCATCGTCGGCAAGCAGCGTGTGACGCTCGCGATTTCGCTCTTCGTCCAACGCGTTGGCGACTGCCGCGATCGTGGACGGTTCTTCCAGCACGACGGTCGCGTCTTCCGGGAGATAGTCGAAAATCGTGGCCTTTCCCGCGAGCGGATCTTCCCAGGGCGTTATCGCGAGCACGTCGACCGGCGTAGTGCTGCGTTGCGATTCGATCGAGAAGGCTCGCAACGATTCGATCGCATCGCCGAAAAACTCGATGCGTACCGGCGCGTCGGCCGTTGCGGCAAAAAGATCGATTATGCCGCCGCGCACCGCGTACTCGCCGACCGCGCTGACCACGTCGCAACGCGTGTAGCCAAGATCGAAGAGCCGCTGCTGCAGTCGCTCCCAACCGGGCTCGTCGCTGGGACGCAGCACAAATCGAAGCTCGTCGAAGCGCGCTCGCGCCATTAAATGCTGACGCACCGCAGCGATCGGCGCCAACACGATTCGCGGGGCGCCCTCGACGAGGTCGGCGAGCAAGGTCATTCGCGCGCTGCGCTCGGAGTGGCTCTCGATCGCCCCGAGCGCTTCGTCGCGCGACCGAACCAACGCGACTCGTTCGCTGCGGTCTTCGAGATAGTAAAGGAGATCGGCAAAGCTCCGCTCCGCCGCGTCGGGAGTCGGAAGCACGACCAGCAGGCAGCCGCCCAGCTCCCTGTGCAGCGCGGCCAGCAGCGCGGGGCGCGCTGCCGCGATCGTTTCGTGCAACGCGTACCCGCCGGGTTTCTTTCCGGCAATACGGCGCAGCGACCGCAGCCGTTCGACCGTGCTCGCAAAGGCGCGGCTCGACACGGTCAGCTCGGCAAGAAGGTCGGTCTTGTCGCGGACGATTACGGGCGCGGTCATGCGGGCCGCTCATTATAGCTTAGCGGCACCAGCAACGGAAGGACCGCAGCGAGGCCGAGTGCCACCGAGAGCGGCGGGTGCGGCGTGCCGATGGCGTCGGGGATATAGCGCAGGACCGAAGTCAGGGACAGCAAGATCGCTCCCCTGGCGGCACGCGTGCGGGGTGCGAGAGCGGCAAGCGCCACGAGCCACAGCCCGTACCACGGGTATGGGTTGGGAACGAGCACCCAAGCGGCGATTCCCAGCCAGATCCAGCCTTCATCGAGGTGCCGGATCAACTGTATGATTCCGCGCCGGGCAAAGAGTAACGCGACGACGGCAGCGACGCCGGCGGCGACGAATGGACCGAGCGGTGCGACGACGGCCTGGAGCGAGGCCTGCGGTGCGTAGCTACCGTGAGGAGCCAACTGCGTCGTAACCGCGCGGATCAGCGGCCACGAGATTACCAGTGCAACGATAGTTCCGGCAATCGCGCCAACGCGCGCCCGGCGATCGAACAACGCCAGGGCGATCGCCGCCGCGATGCCCGGCGGCTTGATCAGCGAAGAAAGCGCGACCACCGCACCGCCGGCATTGACGAATCGCCGCTGGACGAGGACGAATCCCGCGAGTACGGCGGCAAGCGCGATCGCGTCGTTATGCCCTTCGGCCGCGCACCAAATCGCCGCGGGATTCAGTCCGATCGTGGCCGCCGCGCGCAATCGCGTCATGCGGTCGCCGGT
>JBEKRW010000077.1:0-9496 GCA_049517595.1 Candidatus Cybelea sp.
GCGTTCCCGATCCGAGCCCATACGTGCTGCGGTACGTCGAGAACGTCGTAGAGGCATCCGGGTCGTCGCCCGCCTCAATGACGGCGACGATTTGTCCCGAGCCTTTTCCTAACGAACCGGTAAGGTTGTAGGCGGCTTCGAGTTGGGTCGCGGTCCAGCCGCACGATGACGACGGATTGCAGCCCGAGAGCGGGTTGATCCCGTTCTTGTTCGAGATGAGCGCGAGACAGGTCGGCCTGCCGGTGACTTGCGGACACGCCGGGTGCGCGAGATGCTTTGCCTGCCACTCCGGGATGGCATGAGTGAGTACCGACTGGCCAACGCCGGCGACGCCGGGAACATTCGAAGACCCGCCTGTGCTACAGGCGGTGATTGCCAGAACCGCAACGAGCGGCGCAGCAAATTTCAAGAATTTCACTAATTGCTCCTTAGTTTAGGTTGGTCTGGAGGCGGTGCCACAATTGTTCTCGGGCGAGCCTCCGCTTGGCCTGCTCGCTTTACTCAATAATTTTGGCGGGCAACTGGGCCCTCCGTCGCACCGGAAGGAACCTTTGCAGGCGCATGGCATGCGCCCAGAATGGGAAAGCGACTCGCGGCATCCGTCGCCCTAGCTCTTACGATTTCGGGGTGCTCTTCGCCCTCGAATCCGACGCCGCAAGCTTTCGTCCGCGACAACGCGTTTCTGCAATCCCTCGACCGCAGCGGTACCGGGAAAATCCGTCACGTCGTCTATGTCATTCAGGAGAATCGAAGCTTCAACGATATGTTTGAGGGCTATCCCGGAGCCGATACCACGCCGACGGGCAAAGACTCGTCGGGGATGAACGTCCCGTTGCAGCCGATTTCGCTCAAGACGACGTACGACATGGATCACTCGGCCAATGCAATGTTCGAGGACTGCAACGGAACCGGTGGGATTCCCGGCACGCGCTGCCGGATGAACGGCTTCAACAACGAGCAGGTTTACGGAAGCCCGCGCAACGGCCAGTACGCATACGTGCCGCACGGCGAAAGCAAGCCCTATTGGGATATGGCGCACGAGTTCGTATTGGCCGATCGCATGTTTGCATCGCAGCTCGACGAGAGTTTCGTTGCGCACCAATACATCATTGCAGCCCAAGCACACTCGAGCGTCGACGTGCCGTTCTTTTATTGGGGATGCGGCGGCGGGAAGACCGACATGGTTCAGACCATCAAAAAGAACCGCACGTACGGAAGCGACCAGCGGCCCTGCTTCAACTACGAAACGCTCGGTGACGAACTCGACAAGGCCGGTCTACCATGGCGATTCTACACCAGCGGCTACAAGGTGCCTTTCGGCGGCCTTTGGTCCGGATACCAAGCGGTCCAACATATCTTCCGGGGACCGGATTGGAAGAAGGACGTGATCACGCCGCAGAGCCGGTTTCTCACCGACGTCAAAGCCGGGAACCTCGCCAGCTTTACGTGGATCACGCCGATGTGCGCGAACTCCGATCATCCCGGCTGCGGCGGAGGGGGTGGGCCGTCGTGGGTTTCGTCGATCGTGAACGCGGTTGGGGAGAGCAAGTTTTGGGATTCGACGGTCATCTTCGTCCAGTGGGACGATTGGGGCGGTTTTTACGATCCCGCTCCTCCGCCACATAAAGGCTTCGACGGCTTGGGCTTCCGCGTTGGGTTGATCGTCATTTCACCGTATGCGAAGCACGATTACGTTTCGCACGTTCAGTACGAAACGGCCAGCGTGCTTCGCTTTGCGGAAGACACCTTCGGCCTCGCACAGTTGTCCGACGCGGACGCACGCGCGACGTCACCGGCCGCCAACTGTTTGGACTTCAATCAAGCGCCACGAAAGTTCGTGCCAATTAAGGCCCCGCTAACCGCGGAATTTTTCTTGCATCAGCCGCTGGACCCGAGAATTCCCGACACGCAATAGCGCGCGCAATTGAAAACTGGCGAACGCTTCTGCGCCCGCCAGTCTTCTTGCCCTCTACCGAATCACAATGGCACGGCGAAAACGGTTCCCTGTTCCGTGCTTCCGCCACCCTGAGTGGTACCATAGAGCGTGCCGCTGACGTCAATGACACTTGCCATCGGTTCCTCACCGTCTCCAATTTGGGGCCACGAGCAGATTACGGATTCGGCGCCCGAGGTCGTGATGGAGAAGACCGCTCCGATGCCTTCCGAACCACCTTCCGCCGACGTGCCGTAAAGCGTGCCGTTGACGTTGAGCAAGCCCGCACTCGGGTCCGCGGCGTCGAGGCCATATCCAAAGCTATGAAGCACGGTTAGCTTGCCGTTCGCGGTGAGCTTAAAGGCCGTTCCGCCGGCGTCAAAGCGGATCGTCCCGCCGTTCGGGGTTGTGCCGTAGAGCGCGCCGTTGACGACGACGAGGCCCCCAACCGGCCCCGCGCCGTCGTTACCGGTAAAGCTGTGCACCACACTCTCCTGCCCCGACGTCGTGACGCGAAAGATTGTTCCCTCGCTGCTGGTGCCGCCGTTTTGGGTCGTGCCCCAGAGCGCGCCTCTGAACCGAACGAGGTTCGCCTGAGGAGTCGCGCCGTCCGAACCATTTGCAAAGCTGTACAGAACTTTTTCAACGCCGGACGTCGTGACGGAGAATACCGTTCCGTTGCCGGTCGCCCCGCCGCCGACCGTCGTGCCGTAGAGCGTTCCGCCGTCGTCAAGCAGTGCGTCAGCGGGTTCGTCGCCGTCGAAACCGCCGCCAAAACTGTAGACGATGCTGAGCTTCCCGGCTTTAGTGATCTTGAAGACCGCCCCGTCGCCGTGCGCACCGCCGTGGACGGTCGTACCGTAGAGCGCGCCCCCGACGGCGATCAATCCGGCGTACGGGCTCGAGCCGTCCGGGGTACCGGTGAAACTGTGGACCACGGTCTCCGAGCCACCGTTGAGCTTATAAACCGTGCCGATGTCGCTGCTACCGCCCGTGGGCGTCGTGCCGTACAGCGTGCCGTTGAGGTTGAAGAGGGGCGCCTCCGGCACCGAGCCATCGGGGTAGCCTTTGAAGGTGTAGGCCGTCGGGCAGGTCGGCTGAGTCTGCCGCTTGGCTCCGAGCAAGGATTCCGGACGCGCGGCAACTGCGGGCACGGAACTGGCTCCCTCTTGGGCGCAGCCGGCGAGCAGCGCCGAGCATAAAACCAACAGCAGGCCGCTGCCGTTGCGAGCGAATGGAATCGGTAGAAATTCGGGCACGATGAACTCCTCTCAAGTGAGACGAGGCGGCGCTCTCGGCGGCCTCTCGATAAGAATGCACCAGGTCCAACCCGGGGTATATGCGGGAAAACACCACTTTATTCGGGGGTCCGGCGCGGCAGCGCGGGGAATTACGTCAGCCCGTTCCTTCCAGAGTAGGGCTGCTTCTGTCGTACGATCTCAAACCTCTGACCGCGGACGTCCCCGTTGCGCTCGTGGCTCGCGAGCGCGAGACGAGTCTTTTAGCCGGTTATCGTCGCAAGGCGGCCGCAGGCCGCGGGCGCATCGTACTGATTTCCGGCGAAGCGGGCGTCGGCAAGTCCAGCTTACTGCGCCAGTTCGAGTTGAACGTGGACGGCGGCCGCGCGATCTCCGCCTCAGCTCGCTGCGTCGAGTTCATTCAAACGCCCCTCGGTCCGCTCCGCGAGCTGCTCAAACAAGTCGAGCGCAACAGTTCCCTGCCGCGCGATACGGGAGCACGCGCGTTGCTCGAGCGCTTGTCGTTCGAGCGGGGTGCGGAGGGAGCGCCCGCGCAACCGGCGAGTTGGCTGTTCGAATCCATTGACGCCGCGTTTGCACGGCACGCGCAGCGGGGCACCGTCGTCCTTCTGATAGAGGACGTGCACTGGGCGGATCGTTCGACCCTGGGCTTTCTCGCGTACCTCTCGGATCGTATCGCGACGCGGCGCATGCTCGTCGTTGCGACCTATCGCTCCGACGAAGTTGATGCAGACCATTGGCGACTGGGCGATTTTGCAGCACTGCTGGCTAAGGAGACGGTAGCGCAGATTACGCTCGGGCCACTTGACGAGCGCGCTACGCAGGCCTTGATCCAGCTCGAACTCCCACACCCCGACGCGCTCGATGCCGCTACCGTCGCCGACATCGTGCGACGCAGCCAGGGCAATCCGTTCTTCGCCGAGGAGTTGCTCAAGAACGTTCTCGAGCGAAGCCCGAGCGACTCGCATCACCAACTGCCGCTTTCGATTCGAGGTGCCGTTTTGGCGCGGGCCGCGTTGCTCTCGGACGGCGAGCGAAAGATCTTGTCGCTGGCCGCGGTCCTTGGCGAGCGCTTCTCGATCGAACGCCTCGCGGCGCTGTTCGCCGGATCGCGAGAGGACGTGCTGCTCGCGCTCGAGCGCGCGCAAGCGCTGCGTCTCATCTACGAGCGGCGCAGCGCGCCCGGGGAATTGGCCTTTCGGCACGCGCTCACCCAGGAAGTGTTATACGGAGAGCTGCTCGCCGAGCGCGTGCGGCCGTTGCACGAGGCGATCGGCCTCGAACTGGAAGGCCGTCCCGACAGCAGCGCCGTCAGTGTCGAGTTGGCTCACCATTGGTTGCGTGCCGGCGACGTAGAACGAGCCGCCAAGTATGCCGAGCTTGCTGGCGATCGGGCGTATGCGATCGGCGCGATGGCCGACGCGGTCTCGTATTACGAGCGCGCGCTTTCGGAGCGTAAGGGCGACGATGCTGGCGTCGCCGGCCTCGAACACAAGATCGGACTTTCCCTCGGTTCTCTCTTCCGCTTGAACGCGGGCATCGAGCGGCTTCGGCGCGCCGGCGAGCTCTATGCAAAGGGTGGCGATCTCGAGGCAATTGCAAGAAATGCTTCGGCGCTGGCGGACCAACTGTACAATTCGGGCGATACCGCGGCAGCGATGGATCTCGGCCGCCGTACGATCGACACACTCGGCCCGAAGCTGCCCGCCGCGATCGTGGACCTGTTGCGAGCGCGCGTGGCCTTCAACTACGTCGCGGCGCTGGACTTCGAGTCCGCGCTCGCGCTCGTGAACGAAATGGACGAACCGATCGCCGATCCGGTGACCGCAACCTTCGCGCGCCAAGCGCGCTTCAAGGTCGCGGCGATGCGCGGCGATCTCGAAGGCTGGCAGATCCACGCGCGGCGCGCTCTCGAGGAAGCCGGGCGAGTCGCCGACGACGGCAACCGGCTTTGCCAAACGCACTGTCAGATCGCTCTCGATGCGGTTGCCTTGGGCGAAGTGCAGCTGGCGCGCGAGCACTTGCGCATTGGAATTTCGGTCGAACGCGAGCGGGACTTCGGGAGTCGATCGCTGGCGTACGCGGCTTCGGCATTCGAACACACGCTGCGCGGAGATTTTGCGACCGCGGCAACTCTGCTCGGAACGGCCAGCATTGCGTCGGAACAGCGCTACGCGCTCCTCGTGCACATCAAGAGCGCCAACTTCGCACTCGGCATCTGCGCCGGCGACGACGCGCGCTTGCGCCGCGACGATGCCGAGTCTTTTCTGCAGTACGTGGTGGAGCGTGGTTTGAAGCTGGCGATCGGCGTGCTCGGTGGACCGTATGCCTGGGCACTTGGCCTGCGTGGCGAGGTCGACGACGCTGCTGCTTGGATTCATCGCATCGCGAAGGTCCTGCCCGGGCCTCACCGTTTTCTCTTTGCCTTTCTCTCGGCAGCCCAGTTCGGAATCCGAAGCGACGTCGTCCGCTTGCGTCGCCTGCTTTTCGAGGCGGCACAAAACCCGCAAGACCGCGTCAACAAGGCCGCGCTGGGCCTGTTCGACGCCTTCGCAGCGCAGCGCGGCTTCGGCGACGGCGACGGGCGCGAGAGTGCTCTTGCGTCGGCAGCAGCGTTCGAAACGATCGGTTGGCCGTGGCTGGCCGCGCGCGGTTACGAACTCGGCGGCGAACCCAAACGTGCGCTCGAAACGTACCAGGCCATCGGCGCACTGCGCGACCTGCGGCGCATGGAAGTGGGCCGCTCCGACGCCACGATCGCGGTCCTCTCGCCGCGAGAACGCGAAGTCGGACAACTCGTCGCGTCGGGTCATTCGAACGACGAGGTTGCGCGGATGCTGCACATCAGCCCGCGAACCGTCGAAAAGCACGTCTCGTCGGCTTTGGAGAAATTGAACCTACGCTCGCGGCTGCAACTCGGACGCTTATTGGGCCGCGCGTGAAATACTCAGGATGAGGTCGGTGACGGCGGGCTCGGAGAGGTTCGTCCCTTCGGACTCCAGGAGCCTACGCTCTTCGCGGCTCAGCCCAGCGTCGAGCAGGTTTTCGATCGCGATTTGAACGCGGGCATCACCGGCTTCGTAGTACGCGCGCTCCGCTTTCCACGAGCGCACGTAGCCGAAGAGCTGCGCCGCAGCTCGAAGGTCACCGGTGTGGGCTGCGAGCCCAGCAGCGGCGAAGGCCGTGGCAGCTAACCACGTGTCGCTCTCGAGCCGCCTAGCTGCGTCGACGGCTGCTGCGATATCCTGTGCCGCACCGGGCAGATCGCCGCCGACGATTTTAAACTCGGCGAGGTTGCAGCGTAGGAACGCTTCGCCGTCCCAGTTGCGCAGTTCGCGGAAGACCGCGAGGTTCTCGCTGGTCAACGAGATCGCGGTCTCGACGTCCCCTTCTAAATAATAACAGTTGGCGATGTTGCATTGCATGTAGGCCGAGCCGTTGCGATCGCCAAGGCGGTGATAAATGGCAGCCGCGGCCTGGAACTCTTCGCGTCCGAAACCGGGGTCGCGCATCTGGCCGAGTAAGAAGCCGCGCTGGTGGTGGATGCTGGCGAGCGTGCCGTCGTCTTGCGGGCAGACTTCGTCCCGTAACTGCATCACGTGCATATTCGCGTCGAGCGCTTCGGGAATGCGATGTTGCTCTGCGAGCGCTTTTGCCCGCTTGAGGTGCGCGCGAACGAGCATCGCGCTGCGATCTCCCGCCTGCTCCAGCAAGGCGATTGCGCGGTCGGCCGCGTCGAGCGCTGGAATGCCGACGGCTCTGCGAGCGATGCCCAACCAAATGCGGGCCCGTAGCACCTCGTCGATCCGGTCTGCATGCCCGAGGAAATAGTGCGACCGCTCGAGGTACTCGCCGTAGAGCAACTGCGTATAGAAGACGCTGGCGTTGGCCAAGATTTGCGCGCCCAGGTTGAGCGAGTCGCCGCTACTCGCGCACCACGACAGCGCCGCCCGGATATTCTCGATCTCGAGGCTTAGGGTCTCTCGGGCCGAGGTGCGAGACCGGTCGCGAAGCGAATCGATCAGTTGCGCCACGTACGCGACGTGACTGCGCGCAACGGCGTCGCGTTCGCCGGATTCGTCGAGCTTCCGCATCGCGTACGCACGCATTGACTCGAGCAGCCCGTAGCGCCGCTCGTCTCCGGCGCCAATCGCGACGACGAGCGACTTGTCCACCAGCGACGCCAAGGTATCGAGGGCATCGTCACCGGCATCGCCGCAGACCGCTGCAGCGCCGTCGAGGCTCCAGCCGCCGGCAAAGACCGCCAGCGCGCGAAACAACCGTTGCTCGTGCGGCGTCAGAAGATCGTAGCTCCAGTCGATGAGCGCCTGCATCGTCTGCTGGCGTGGCAGCGCAGTGCGACTGCCGCCGGTAAGAATCGCAAAGCGCTCGTCGAGCTTGCGCGCAAGCTGCGGCAGCGCCAACGTGCGCGCGCGCGCCGCGGCTAGCTCGATTGCCAGCGGTATGCCGTCGAGGCGCCGGCAAATTTCCGCCACGATCGTTGCATCGCGATCCGCGAGCAAGAACGCGGGATCGAAGGCGCGCGCCCGCCGTTCGAAGAGTGTCGCCGCGCTCGAATCATCCAGCGCCGGCATCGGGTAGACGCGTTCCCCGGCGACGCGCAGTAACTCGCGACTGGTTGCCAGCAGCTTCACCTCCCGGCACTCGCGCAAGACCGTTTCGGCGGTTCGCGCCACTTCGTCGATGAGATGCTCGCAGTTGTCGACGACCAGCAGCGCCGTCTTTTGCTTCAGATGGCGGAGTAGCGTCTCCAGCGCCGTTTCATTGAGCTGCTGGACGGCCCCCAGCGCCATCGCTATCGTTCCGGCAACGAGTCCGGCGTCACCGACCGGCGCTAACTCCACGAACCAAACGCCGTCGGGCCAGCGGTCGATCTCCTGCTCGGCGATTTCCAGCGCAGCGCGCGTTTTACCGATGCCGCCGGCGCCCGCCAGCGTCACGATCCGCGCGCCGGCAAGGGACGCGCGGATCTCCGCGATGGCGCCGTCCCGGCCGATGAGGCCGGTGAGAGGGGCGGGCAAGTTGTGCCGAGACGCCGGCTCTGTGTGGGAAGCCGGCTGAGCGGTGCGCACGCGTGCGCGACCGGCCGCCGCGAGCAGCGCCGCGCGGTCCTCGTCGTTGGGCTGGAGCGCCGTCAGCAGCAGATCGACGGTCTCACGCTGCGGCGCTCGACGGCGCCCACGCTCCAGTTGACCGATCGCATCGACGCTCATGCGCGCCCGCTCGGCGAGCTCTTCCTGCGAGAGTTCCGCCGCGATCCGCAAGCGTCGCAAGATCGCTCCAAACTCCGCCGGAGCCGTTGACCGAGCGTGCACGCCGTGCGCTTCGCTCGTTCGGCGGGGCCTTCCCCGCTATTTGACCGTGTAACTGACCGGGTCGTCCCTGGGGCCCACGGTCGCCCCGAGCGATGATTGGCGCATGGCATTAGTTGCATACGTTTAGCGCATCCAGGGCCCGGGTCGTCGCTGCAAGAATGTTGGGACGCGTCGAGACGACAGGAGTGCAGGATGATCGAGCGAGTATTACGCGCCGCGCTATCGGCGTTCGTTTTTCTGATCTGCGGGTGTTCTGCGGCGACCACCGTTCCTGCGGTTACGGGGCAAACTCCGCAAGCGCCCTTAGCTAAAAAGGGAGCATCGCAGTACCTCTACGTTTATAATACCGGATCGGCCGGTCTCTATTACGGAGAGTATGCGCGCTACAGTCTCCCGGACCTAAAGTTACAGGAAACGACGGAAGCCGACGGCGTGGCGAGCCCGGTTGCATTCGGCACGACCGGCTTGCCCTTTTTCGTGGATGAGGCTCCTCAAGGTGCCTTCGCCGTCTTTCTGCAGCCCCTCAAGAGCGGTACCATCCCGGCAAAGGAACAGTTTTCCGGCGTACCGTGCGAAGGCTCGTCGCTGGCTACCGGTCCGACGGGCAACTTCTACGTCGTCCAGTACTGCTCTGGCAACGTACTCGAGTTCGCCGCAGGTGCCACGAAAGGCGGGAAGGCTAAGAAGCCAGTCGCGACCTACTCCGGGGGCAACCTAACCGGCGACGTCCTTCCTACCTACGCGACGGTGGATCCCAAAGGCGATCTTTACGTCGGAGATAACGGCGGTGGAGTAACGTACTTCGCCGCGGGAAAAACGAAAGGTACGATTGCCTTTGCAACCGGCCAGAACCAAGGGGTAACGCAAATGGTCGTCGATTCTCACGCAAACGTGTGGAGCGTGCACTTTCCCGACCCAGCGCCCGTGTATTTTATGAATAAGACAAGCTGCATTCCCGATCCCAGCGG
>JBEKRW010000078.1:0-9363 GCA_049517595.1 Candidatus Cybelea sp.
TGGCTTCTACGACAATGAGAAGCCGCCGTTCTTCGACCACTGGGGCGGCTTGGGCTTCCGCGTCCCGATGCTCATCATCTCGCCGTATGCGAAGATGGGGAAGAGTAGCCAGGGCTATATCTCGCACACTCAATACGAGTTCGGCAGCATCTTGAAGTTCGTCGAGAACATCTGGGGCCTGGGACAACTCGGAACCACGGACACGCGAGCCACCAGCATCGTCGACTCGTTTGACTTCACGCAGGCGCCGCGAAAGTTTACGCCGATCGCGTCATCGTACTCGCGGGCGTATTTCTTGCATCAGAAGCCGTCGTATAAGCCCGTTGACAGCGAGTAATTTGGAACGCTAGGCGACCTTCGCATCGAAGGCGCGCTGGGCGGCGTGCACTTCGTTCATATGACGGTCGGCCCACTGCGAGAGCGCTCGCAGGGGGTCGTCGAGCGTGCGGCCCAGCGGCGTGAGTGAATATTCTACGCGCGGAGGAATGACGGGGTAGATCTCGCGGACGACCAGGCCGTCGCGCTCGAGGTCGCGCAGCGTCTGCGTGAGCATCTTCTGGGAGATGCCGTTGATCGAACGGCGCACGTCCGAGAAGCGCACGGGGGCGTCGGCCTCGCCCAGGATCCCGATGATGAGGGTGGTCCACTTATTGGCGATGCGATCCAGGAGGGCGCGGGCCGGGCAGGCGCCGGAGTAGACGGTGGTCACGGTATCCATTGGGTGCCTATACTACTTTCAAGTGGCTTCTTGCGTTTGGTAAGTAAGTATGTAATAGTTACTTACGAGCAGTAGCATACCACGCCCAACGCCGCGAGGCAAGCCAAGGAGATGTACCTCAGATGAATACCGTCCAAGATAAGAGCACCCAGATCTTCACGATCGATCCGATCCACTCGAACGTCGGATTTAGCGTACGCCACCTGATGATCGCCAAGGTCCGCGGCCACTTTAAGGCAGTGAGCGGCACAATCGTCATCCCCGCCGGATCGGATGTTCCCGAGGCGGTAGACGTCACCATCGACGGGGCCTCTATCGACACCCGCGAACCGCAACGCGACGACCATCTGCGTTCGCCCGACTTTCTCGACGTCGCGACATATCCGACGCTGCGATTCGTCAGCACTTCAATCAGCGGAGACCCGAGCGCGTTTGAGATTCACGGCGACCTGACGATTCACGGAACGACGCGACCGGTCGTTCTCAATGCGACCTTCGAAGGACGCGCCAACGATCCGTGGGGTAACCTGCGCGCCGGCTATGAGGCGACCACGAAGATCAGCCGTAAGGAGTTCGGTTTGACTTGGAATCAGGCGCTCGAAGCCGGCGGCGTGGCCGTCGGCGACGAGGTGCGCATCGAGCTCAGCGTCGAGGCGATCGCACCCAAGTAAAGTATCCAGCCTCGGCTTTCTGCACAACGGCTTCGCACTTGCGAGGCCGTTGTCGTTTCGCGGCCGAAGAATTCAACGACCGGCGCGTTCGCCGGAAAGGAGCAGAGCGATGACGACCCTATGCCTTGGTCGCGGTGCGTTCGGCCTCGCGGCGGCCGTCGCACTGCTTGCCGGATGCGGCGGCACGCTTTCGCCGTCGCCCGGGAGCACGATCCAAGCTCGGGGCGCACGCTCGTGGATGCTGCCAGAAGCCAAGCGCGAGGATCTGCTCTACGCCGATGCGGGTGGCGGAAGCGTCCACGATCTCTACGTGTTTTCGTATCCGAAGGGTAAGCTCGTCGGAACCATCAGCGAACCGGACGCCGAATACCAGCAGGGGCTCTGTTCGGATGCGAAAGGCGACGTCTTTGTTACGACGCTTTCGAATTTTTCGTACGGCGGGGCCATCTACGAGTATGCGCACGGCGGTACGAAGCCGATTCAAGTCCTGGGTGAGCCGGGCGTTTGGCCCTGGGGTTGCGGCGTCGACCCGACTACCGGAGACCTCGCGGTGGCCAGCATTAATTTGGAGAGCGCCGCGAGTTGGGTCGAAGTCTATCAGGGCGCCACGGGACAGCCGAAAGACTACTACGACAACGAAATAATCAACTACACGTTTGTGAGCTACGACGACAAGGGCGATCTTTTCGTCGACGGTACGGGCTCGGGTTCGAACGTTGCGTTCGGCGAGCTGCGCAAGGGCGGCGGCACGTTAACGAACGTCAATCTCGACAAAAACATCAGCTGTTGCGGACAGGTTCAGTGGGACGGCAACCACATCACGATCGAAGACGAGCAGGCTGCCGCGATCTATCGCCTCAAGTTTTCCGGCTCGACCGGCAAGGTCGTCGGGACCACGATCCTCAAACAGTGGAGCGAGGACGGCGTCCAATCCTGGATTCAGAACAACGTAATTATTCAGCCGAACGGCGGCGAGATTCAGGCGTGGCCTTACCCGCGCGGCGGCAATCCCACGGGGTTCATTTCCGATCCAGCGGCCCCGTTCGGCGTAACGGTCAGCGTGCGGCCGTGAACGCCAGGCCGATTATCTCATTGCATATCTTCACGGTGAAGCCGGGCGATTTCGACGCCCTCGTGGAGCGGGCTACGGAGGCGTCGCGCGAAGCGTCGGCGCTCGCGGGCTTCGTAAGCATCAATATCTGTGGCAACGCGACGCATACCAAGATTCTGATCGCATCGCAATGGAAATCGGAGGAGGCTTGGAGCCGGACGCAGTGGGATGAACAGATCGGCATAGCGGTAACGGATTTAATCGAAGGAAGCCAAGCCGACGAGTTCGAGCTATACTGGCAGATCGGGCCGTAAACGCTTAGGACAACAATGCGAGCGTGGTGGCTTGCTCTTCCGAAAGACGCGCACCCTCGGCGGCGAGCCGTTCGATCTCCGCGGTGATGAGCTTTTCGTAGAGCGTATTCTTCAGCAGTTCGTAGGTTCGGCGCTCCGTTAGGCCGCGTTCGCAGCCTTCGCTGAGGAACCACGCATCAACGTAACCGCTCAGGCGCGCGCCCCGCGGCGCGTCGCCGTCTAGGGCCGCGACTGTCGCGAGGTGTTGGATCGCGATTGCCACTTCGATCGGCGATGCAGCGCGCGCTAGGGCCAGCGCTTCGCGGGCGTCGAGCCGCGCCCCAGCGACGTCACCGAGGGCGAGGCGACAGGCGGCCGCATTGGTTAACGCGGTAACTTCGCGTTGCGTGGTGCGAGCGCCGCGAGCGGCCTCGGCCGCCGTTTCCGCAAACTCGAGCGCGCGCGCGAAGTCGCCGGCGCGATACTCGAGCTCGCCGGTGTTGATCCGGATGAGGATTGCCTCTTGCTCGTCACCTAGTGCCGTCATGAGTGCGAGCGCCTTCGCGTAGTACTGGCGCGCCTCGTCAACGCAATCGCGCCGGGCGGCCACGCGAGCCCGCATATCGAGCGCCGCAGCGTAACGAAGCGATTGCGTTAGGCCGTTCTCATCGCAAAGCCGCAGCGCCCGATCGTTCGCGCCTTCTGCCTCCTCGACACGTCCAACCTGAAGAAGCCCCAACCCCATCTGATAGAGGCTCGCAACGTTCCCTTCGGCATCGCCGTGCGGTTCGTTGAGCGCGAGCGCACGCGCCGCCGCCTCGACCTTATGCGTGCCAAACGTGACCGTTGCGAGCGCACGCCAGGCGCGTGCCGCCATCAGGGGCTCGGTCGTGGCCTCAAGACCGGGAAGCACCGCCTCGAGCCAGCGGCGGGGCTCGGCGTACCCGTGATTCAGGCGCCAGATCCCGGTGAATCCGCAGGCTATGCGCGCGGCGAGCGAGACTTCATCGGCCGACAACGCCCAGTCGATTGCCGCGCGCGCGTTTTCCAACTCGGGCTCGAACTCACGAACCCAGGGTTCGATCGGACGCGACGGTCCGATTCCCCACGCGCGATCGGCGAGCTGAGCGACCCATTGCGCGTGGCGTCGCAGCAGCGCCGCACGATCGCCGTTTTCTGCGAGCTTTTCGATTGCAAAGGCGCGCGTCAACTCGAGCAATCGGTAACGGGGGCGGCGAGCCTCGAGGTCCGCGACGACCAGCGATTTATCCGCAAGCGAGAGCAACAGGCCGACGACGTCTGAGGCGTCGAGCGCCCCGTCCGGCGCGACCGCCTCGGCGGCTTCGAGCGTGCAGCCACCGACAAACGCCGACAGGTCTTCGAAGAGCCGCTGCTCTTGTGCAGTGAGTAAGTCGTAGCTCCATTCGATCGTTGCGCGCATGGTTTGTTGGCGTGGGAGAGCGATGCGCTCGCCGCTCGTGAGCCTCCAGAAGCGTTTGTCGAGGCGATCGGCGAGCGCTTCAACGGAGAGCAGGTCGACCCGCGCGGCGGCCAGCTCGATTGCCAGCGGAATGCCGCCCAAACGCCGGCAAAGCTCGGCGACTTTCCGCGCGTTGCGATCGGTCAGCTCGAACCGGTGAGAGACGGCGCGCGCGCGATCGCTAAAGAGCGCGAGCGATCCGTACGAGGCTAAATGTTTTGAGTCGAGCCGATGAATGGCTTCGGGCGGCGGCATGCTCAGCGAGGCTAAACGGTACGTGCATTCGCCGGCGGTCCGTAGCGGTTCGCGGCTCGTAGCCAGGATGCGGATGCGTGGGCAGCCGGCCAAAATGGCGTCGGCAACCGTCGCCGCCTGCGCGATAACGTGCTCGCAGTTGTCCAGGATCAGCAGAAGCTGCTTGGCCTTCAGAAAAGTAACCAGCGCGTCGAGTAGCGCCCGATTGTGCGCTTCTGGTGCGCGCACGGCCGCCGCGATTGCCGCGACTACCGCTGCGTTATCAACCGGCGCCAGTCCAACGAAGCAGACCGCGCAGTCACCCGCAGCGCTCAGCCCAACGCGCAGGGCCGTTTGCGTCTTCCCAATTCCACCGGTTCCGGTGAGCGTTACGAGCCGATGCTCGCGTACCAGCGTCGCGATCTCGTCGAGTTCCGCGTCGCGCCCGACAAAACTGGTCATTGCCAGCGGCAGCGCCGAACGGTCGGCGTCATGGCGCGGGACGCCCGAACGCGCAGCCGCCTCAAACTCACGCCGTTGTTCGCCGTGCAGTGCAAGCGCGGTGGCCAGCACCGCCAGCGTTTCCCGCTGCGGCGTCCGGCGGTAGCTGCGCTCGAGCGCGCTGATTCCGTCGCGGCTCATCCCTGCAAGTTCTGCCAGCGCCTGCTGCGAGAGCGCGGCGGCTAGACGGTGTTGGCGCAGCAGCGTCCCAAAATCAGGTGGCCCGGAAGCCCTCCGCTCGTCCTGCATGACGCCAGGAGTCTTCGCGCAAAAAATGTCTGCGCCATTTGTCCGCATGTCCGTTCCTCGGCGCGGCGATTTGCGGCATCATGGGCCCATGAGAGTTTCTTGCTTGGGCACTTGCGTGGCCCTTTTGCTGCTTGCCGGCTGCGCATCGCCTGGGGCACCTTTTAGCGACCCCTTCGACTCCACTCAGGGTGGCAAAGTCGGGGGTAGCAGCGCTCGTTTAGCGCGTGCCGTGCCGGCGTGCGCGGGAGGCCGCATCGGCCAGGCGCAATGCGACGTGCTCGTCGAGCCCGGCGGCGCGCACGCAACGTACTCCGGATGGACCGCGTCGGAGCTCGAGAAGGCCTATGACCTCCCATCGTCCACCAAGGGCAAAGGCGAGATCATTGCCGTGGTGGACGCATTCGACAATCCTAACGCAGCGACCGACTTTGCCGCGTACCGCAAGGGCATGGGTCTGCCGCGGGGCACGCTCGACAAGTACAATCAAGAAGGCTCGCAGAGTAACTACCCAGCCGGTAGCCCCGGTTGGGGCGTCGAGATCGATCTGGATATCGAGATGGTGTCGGCAAGTTGTCCCCTGTGCAAGGTGTATCTCGTCGAGGCCAACTCCAACTCGTGGAGCGACATTGAAACGGCCGCGGCGGAAGCCGTGAAGCTCGGCGCCACGGTCGTCAGCAACAGCTACAGCGGCTCGGGTGCAAGCTGCAGCTATTACGATGCAAAGGGCGTAGAATATCTTGCCAGTGCAGGCGACGATGGCTTCGGGGTTTACGATCCAGCGGCTTGCGATAGCGTCGTTGCGGTCGGCGGCACCGTACTCGAAGCCTCCGGCAATAAACGCGGTTACACCGAGAGTCCCTGGACGGACTCGGGCAGCGGCTGCGGGGCCGGCGAGAAGAAACCAAACTGGCAGCTCCACAGCAAATATGCTAAGGACTGCGACGGCCGGCAGGCCAACGACGTGTCCGCGGTAGCTGTCGACGCCGCTGAATACGACACTTACACCGAGGACGGGTGGATTACGGTTGACGGCACGAGCATTAGTTCGCCGTTCGTCGGCGGCATTTTCGGGCTAGCAGCCAACTCGACGAAGCAAGACGGCGGCAGAACGTTCTGGGTGCCTGCATCGCATCATCGCTATCTCTATGAGGTTGGCGGCCTACGGTACAGTCCGGCAGGCGGCTGGGGTTCACCAAAAGGGATCGGCGCTTTTTAGGAACCCGTTAGAAAGGTTTACGGACCACCGCGGTTGGGGCACACCGCATGGGGCCGGCGTGGCTCTCGGGGTTGCGCCGATCCGTGATAGGTAAACGGCCTCGCGTTAGCGAGGCCGTTTCCTGCGATTAGCGGCGCGTGCGTTACGAGTCACTCAGCGTCGGGCGCGAAGTAGTCGTCGGGAAACTGGCGCATGAAAAACTTCGCCGGCAAGGGCGCGTGGATCTTTACGAACTTGGCCGGCGATTGCGAGAAATCGAAGGCATCGGCGGGTGAGTTGGCGCGCGTGTCGGCTTTGGCCATCTGAGGGAGACCAAAGAGATCTTCGGCAAAACGCAGCACGCTGGCCGTTTCGTAGTGGGTGTGCGAGACGTGATCGTGGATGACGTACGGTGAGAGCATGATGAGCGGCACGCGGAAGCCTAAGCTGTCGCGGTCTTTGTATTCCGGCGCCACCGGATCGTAGAGGCCGCCCCAGTCGTCCCACTGGATGAAGATCGCCGTCGAGTTCCAGAACTTGCTTTCGCCGACTGTGTTGACCAGCGCCGAGACCCATGATGGGCCGTAGTCATCCGGACAGTTGGTGTGGTCGGAGTCGTCGCAGACGGGCGTGATCCAGGTGAAGTTCGCCAGGTATCCTTTGCGGACGTCGGTGATGAACTTCCAGTTGGGCGAAATGACGTCTTTCTTCCAATCGGGCCCATTGTAGATGTGTTTGATGGCCTGATAGCTCGACCACGTTCCGCCGTCGCCGCTCGAACCGCTCCCGTACTGGCTGGCGTAGAACCGCCATGAGAGATTCGCCTTGTCGAGCTCGTCGCCCAGCGTTGTGTAGTCGTAGCAAGCCTTGCGATGTCCGGTGACGACCCGCTCTTTGGTGATCAGCGCGACTTCGGCTTGCTCGTTATTCTCGCAACCCCAGTACCCGTTGGGCAGGTCGGCGCTCCAGGCTGCCTGAGCGGCGATGATATATTGATGCGCGACGAAGCTTTCGTCGAGCTGCGACTGGAACATACGATCGCCAAGCGCGCCTTCGTGAGCCATGTCGAAGTACGGCTTGGACTGATCGTGCGGCACGTAGACGTACTGCGGGTATTTAAGATTGCCATCGGACCACTCGTTATTGAATCCGTTCATCTGGCAGTCGGTGCCGGGCAGCGTGCCCGTACCGTTGCACGCCGCGATCATTGCCGCCACGGAGTGGTCGATATCGTAATCGGCGCCCAGCTTCGATGGCGTGAGTTTGATCGTGTGCCCAGTGGAGTCTTTGCCTTCCTTCACCGTGTAGGCACCCGGATAGCCGTAGAACAAGTTGTTGAAGCTGCGGTTCTCCTGAACGATGTAGACGATGTGCGTGATCTTGCCGGCCCCAGTCGCGTTAAGGGCACGGAGCGCGTTGGCGCTCTGCATATAGGGAAGCGGCCCTTGCGAGCCGACGCCTGGCGAACCAAGCGAGCAACCCCCGAGCATGGCCGCACTCGCGCCAATGCCAAGCAGAAAGCTGGGTAAAGCCGAAATCCTCATCTACGTCCTTCCATCTAAGCGGTAACGAATTCGCCGGGTGTTTGATTTCGCCCAGCGGCGCTCGCTTCCATGGCGCGGGCGGCCGGGTATGCCAGCTGCGCCTCATTACTTGGTAGGGGCCGACGGATGTAGACCTGGGTTACTTTTGGCGGTAGGATAGACTCGGTTGCGATGCGGCGAGGGGGAAGCAGATTGAAGAGCGTGAGTCTTACGCGGTACGCCTCAATTACGGGCGCCGCTGCTGCATTGCTTTCGGCGTGCGGGGGATCGCAAAGCCTCTATCCCGTTTCCGCGGGACAGCAGATTGTTCGGCCGCGCGTGGTTGCCGAACATGGTTGCCCAACGTCGGACTGCGTCGTCGTCGGGAACGGGGAGGCCGGAAGATATCTCGGCTCGCTCTTGTTTTTCCGGCGAAACGCGAACGGCAACGTTCGTCCGGCTGGTCGAATCGAGGGATCGCTGACGCAACTCGATTACCCCGCGGGCATCGCAATGGACTCAGAAGGCAATATCTACGCCGCGAATTTCCAGGGTGACAGCGTCACGGTTTACGCCGCCGGCTCGGAAGGCAATGTCGCACCCGCTCGGACCATCGCGGGCTCGCAAACGCAACTGCACGGACCGACGGGCGTCGCGATCGACGGCAACGGCGATCTCTTTGTCGTTAACGACGATGGTAATGCTATCACCGTCTACGCTCCGAACTCCAACGGTAACGTACGGCCGGTCCGCGTCATCAGCGGAAACAAGACGCTGCTGCGCTACCCATGGGGCATCGCGCTGGACTCGAGTTCGAATATTTACGTTAGCAACGATGCATCCAGCCTCGCGGTCTACGCGTCGAATGCAAAGGGGAATGCGGCCCCCAAACGAGTGATTTCCGGCTCCCTGACGCAGCTAAGCGGGCCCCAGGGCATCACGGTCGATGCTTCGGGATACGTTTAAGTGGCAAACTGGGACGCGTACGCCCTCTTGGTTTTTGCGCCGGGTGCCAACGGCAATGACCCGCCGGCGCGAGAGGATTCATTCGGGCTCTATGGCCCCGACGGCGTCGCCGTAGACGCGAGCGGAAGAGCATATGTCTCTAACGGCTGTCAAGACAATCCGGCGTTTGTAGCGGTGTACGCAGACGGAGCAAACGGCGGGGGGCCCGTGCGAACGATCGAGGGCAGAAAGACGAAGCTGAACTGCTCCACCAGCATTTTGGTTCGCTAGCGGATAAGGGAGTATTTCGAATCGACGCTGAACGTTAAGAAGACAGCACTATGCGACGTTCCGTAGCAGCCTTTGCGGTGGCCGGTTTGGGCGCACTCTCCCTCTTGTCGGCGTGTTCGAGCGGAGCATCGCCGGGAGCTAACTCGGTGCTTCCGAACGCCGGCGTGAGCCAATCCGAGGGATCGTGGATGGCCGGCGATGCGACCAGTCAG
>JBEKRW010000079.1:0-9304 GCA_049517595.1 Candidatus Cybelea sp.
AGCGTCAGTATTTGGTGTGGAGCAAGATAGTGGCTGACGCGCAACGGCAGTGGAACCCGCGAACTGATGAGAACCACACGCTCGCTTGGGCGCGCGGCGAGAAGGTCGCCAATCAGCGCTAGGACGCTGCTGTTTTCGGCAGCGGCCTCGGCATGCTCGAGAATGAAAAGCGCGTGTTCCTGACGGCCTTTCCACGCATCGAGCAGCGCGCGACTCCATGTCGCCGGGTCGGCTTGCGTTGCGTGCAATCGAAGGCGCGCGAACGCGATCGATTCGCCGCCGTTTTGGGATTCGGCAGCGAGGGCCGACATCGCTCGCCCGGCAAAATCCGTGCCGTCCGCGGTGCCGGCGCAGTCGCAAATCGAATGGCGGTCGAAGCGGCGGGCAAAAAGGCGCGCGAGCGAGGACTTCGCATAGCCCGGGGGCGCCAAAAACCTTACCAATCGGGGCTCCGACGCGGACAGGCGCGTCAGCAACCGCGTCCGCGGCAGCGTCATAGCCCCGGATTCAGCTTGCCGGCGTAAACGCCTTCGAGCGGATGCGCTCTACGATCGTCGTCATCCACGCCTCCATCCCGTCTCCGGTCCGTGCCGAAAGCTCGAGAACGATCATCCCCGGATTTACTTGGTCTATCGAGCGCCGCGCGGCTGCGCGGTCGTATCCCACGGCGTCCGCGATGTCGCTTTTGGTTACGACGGCGAGATGCGACGTGTTAAAGGCCAACGGATACTTCAGCGGCTTATCCTCGCCTTCGGTCACCGAAAGCAGCGCGACCCGCAGGTCTTCGCCGAGATCGTACTCGGCCGGGCAGATCAAGTTGCCGACGTTCTCGATGAAGAGTGCGTCGAGGCCCGTAGCATCAAAATCGACTAAGGCTTTGGAGATCATCCCAGCGTCCAGGCGGCACTCCGCACCAGTCGTAATCTGACGCACCGGGGCGCCGCTGCGCGCCAAACGCTCCGAGTCGTTGGCCGTGGCCTGATCGCCGACCAGCGCACCGACGTGGTATCTCGGCGAAAGCCGTGTCAGCGTCTCCTCCAGCAGCGTCGTCTTCCCTGAGCCCGGACTGGAGAGCATGTTAACCACGAGCGTCCCGCTCTCGGCGAAACGGCCGCGCAGGTTCGCCGCCAGCGCATCGTTTTTGATCATCAGATTTCCAGCGATTTCGACGACGCGCATTTTCATGCGGGAACCTCCATGGAGACGAGTTGCATTTCTCGGCCGCGCACGATGCGCGGCGACGGCGTGCCGCACGCCGGGCAGAGCAGGCCGGTGCCGGGGTGCGGAGCCTGTTCGGATTCGCAGAACTCACAGAAAATCACCAGCGGAATCTCTTCGACCACGAGCCGGCTCCCTTCGGCAATCGTCCGTGCGGTCGCTACGTCCCACGAAAAAAGAAGCGCATCGCGCACGACGCCGCTCAGCGCGCCGACGCGCACGTGAACGGCGTTCACGCGTTCGATTCCTTGGACGGAAGCGGTCGATTCGATGCTTTCCAAGAGACTGAGGGCGATCGTGATTTCATGCAAAGGCTTCTACCTCGGTGGGGAACAGCGTAGCCGCCCCGAGCGCCGATTGCAAGCCGGACGCCCAGCGCCTAAGTAACGCGCAAGTAACGCATCGAGAGGTCGAAATGCGCCATCTCGCGTGCGATGGTGTATCGCAACTCAAGTCTAGTTGGGGCGAGCCCAGACCGCTACGATTTCGGTAACGAAGTGGTAACGGTTACTGTGCTTTTGCCCTGAAGAAAGTGCGTCGCGCGGCCCTTGCATTTCGCAATCGCCTCAACTAGGCTGAATATCATCTCGACGAAAGTAGCCGTCGAAAGGGACGGATTTCGCCGCGGTAGAGTGAGGACGTAACGATGGCGGAGACGGTGGTAAACGTTCTGTGGATACCCGCAGGACTGAGTTGCGACGGAGATTCCGTTGCGTTGACGGCAGCGATGCAGCCCAGCATTGAAGAGATCGCTCTCGGGGCCCTTCCCGGCTTGCCGGGTGTAAAGTTTCATTGGCCGCTCATAGAATATAGCCTCGGCGGCGCCGAGTTTCTCGAAGCATTCTTCAAGGCCGAACGTGGCGAGCTAAATCCGTTCGTACTCGTCATCGAAGGATCGATTGCGAACGAAGAAATCAAGAAGGAAGGCTATTGGACCGGCTTCGGCAACGCGCCCGGAACCGATCAGCCGATTACCTTCAGCGGTTGGATCGACCGCCTCGCGCCCAAAGCGTGGGCCGTGCTCGCGGCGGGAACCTGCGCGACGTACGGCGGCATTCATGCGATGGCCGGTAATCCGACCGGAGCGATGGGCATTCTCGACTATCTCGGTTGGGATTGGAAGTCGAGCGCGGGCGTACCGGTCGTCTGCGTGCCTGGCTGTCCCATTCAGCCCGACAATCTCTCAGAGACAATTCTGTATCTGCTCTGGCAGGCAGCCGGACGCGCCCCGATGATTCCGCTCGACGAAGCGGGGCGCCCGACATGGCTCTTCGGCAATACCGTGCACGAAGGGTGCGATCGCGCCGGATACTACGAGCAAGGCCAGTTTGCAACCGAATACGACTCGCCGCAATGCCTGGTGAAGCTCGGCTGCTGGGGGCCCGTCGTCAAGTGCAACGTTCCCAAGCGCGGTTGGATGGGCGGAATCGGCGGATGCCCGAACGTCGGCGGAATTTGCATCGGTTGCACGATGCCCGGCTTCCCGGACAAGTTCATGCCCTTCATGGACGAGCCGCCGGGCGGAAAGATTTCCTCGACGGTCAGCACGGCCACGGGCACGATAATCAAGGCGATGCGAAACTTTACGACCGCGACCGTCGACAAGGAACCCAAGTGGCGCCATAAGGGCAAACAACTTACGACCGGATACCAAGGAAACCGCTAGCGCGGAGGAGTGGCATGGCTATAAAAGATCTTCCCGGAGCGACCACCGGAACGCAGCCCTCGCGGCTTGTGGAAATGTCGTGGGATCCGATCACTCGGATCGTCGGCAGTTTGGGCATTTACACGAAGATAGACTTCGCGCGCAAGGTCGTCGCCGAGTGTCACTCGACCTCGTCGATCTTCCGCGGCTACAGCATCTTCATGAAGGGCAAAGATCCGCGGGACGCGCATTTTATTACCTCGCGAATCTGTGGAATCTGCGGCGATAACCACTGCGTCTGCTCGGTCTACGCCCAAAACATGGCCTTTGGTGTGCGGCCGCCGGCCATGGGCGAGTGGGTCATGAACCTCGGCGAAGCCGCCGAGTACATGTTCGATCACAATATCTTCCAAGAGAATCTCGTCGGCGTCGACTATTGCGAGAAGATGGTGCGCGAGACCAATCCCAGCGTCTGGGAAAAAGCGAAGAAGACCGAAGCGCCCAACGCCGGGATCCACGGTTACAAGACGATCGCCGACATCATGAGCGCGCTGAATCCCTTCACCGGCGATTTCTACCGGCAGGCCTTGCAGATTAGCCGCTATACTCGCGAAATGTTCTGCCTGATGGAAGGGCGCCACGTCCACCCGTCCACGCTCTACGCCGGCGGCACCGGCACGGTTGCGACGCAGCAGCTCTTCACGGACTACTATTCGCGCCTGATGCGCTACATCGAGTATATGAAGGTCTGCGTGCCGCTGCACGACGACCTCTTCAACTTCTGGTACGATGCGCTGCCCGGCTACGAGCATAACGGCGAGCGGCGGATTCTTTTGGGGTGCTGGGGCGCTTTCCAAGATCCCGATCACTGCGATTTTCGCTACCGGAACATGACGAACTGGGGACGCAAGATGTTCGTCACGCCCGGCGTCGTCGTCGACGGTAAGCTGGTGACCAACGATCTCGTCGCCATCAACCTCGGCATTCGAATTCTGCTGGGCCACTCGTACTACGACGATTGGACAAACGAGGAGACCTTCGTTCGTGAAGACCCGCTCGGTAATCCGGTCGATCGCCGGCACCCGTGGAACATGCATACGTTGCCGACACCCAAGAAACGCGATTTCGCGAATCAGTACAGCTGGGTGATGTCGCCGCGCTGGTTCGACGGCAAGGATCACCTCGCACTCGACACGGGCGGCGGTCCGATCGCCCGCCTCTGGTCGACGGCGCTCTCCGGTTTGGTGGACATGGGAGGCTACATCAAGGCGACCGGCACGAGCGTTCAGATCAATCTGCCGAAGAGCGCGCTAAGCGGTCCGGTTTCGTTCGAGTGGAAGGTTCCCAAGTGGTCGAACACGCTGGAACGAAATCGTGCACGCACGTACTTCCAAGCGTACGCGGCGGCCGCGGCCCTCTACTTCCTCGACAAGGCCTTCGAAGAGCTCAACGCCGGAAGAACGCGCACGTGGGAGCCATTCACGGTACCGGAAGAGGCGATCGGCTGCGGTTTCACGGAGGCCGTGCGGGGCGTGCTTTCGCATCACATGGTGATTCGCGACGGCAAGATCGCCAACTACCATCCGTGGCCGCCGACTCCATGGAACGGCAATCCGCGCGACGTCTACGGAACGCCCGGACCTTACGAAGATGCGGTGCAGAACACGCCGATTCACGAAGAGAACGGCCCCGACTCCTTCAAAGGCATCGACATCATGCGCGCCGTGCGCAGCTTCGACCCGTGTTTGCCGTGCGGGGTGCACATGTATCTCGGCAACGATAAGTCGATCGAAACTGTACACTCGCCGCTGGCGCCTTTCGGGTAGGCAAAACCGCGTGGACGAACAGTCGGAGGAACTCGGCCGCACCATCGTCGGGATCTACGGCGAAGCGCTCGAGCGCATCCTCACGATCGTTCACGACGAGCTGGGCGAGCGCTCGGAACCCATCTTCGACCGCTTGTGCGCCGACAAGCTCGTCGAAAGCCTCCTCTGTCTGCACGGCCTACACCCGATCGCGGTCGAGGAGCGCGTCGAACACGCGTTGCAGTCCGTGCTGCCCTACGTCAAGTCGCACAAGGGGAACATGGAGATCTCGCGCATCGAGGGCGACGTCGTGTATCTTCGGCTCGAAGGAAGCTGCGACGGATGTGCGGCATCGGCGACGACGCTCAAACTTTCGGTCGAGCGCGCGATCCTCGAACGCGTCCCGGAGATCCGTGAGGTCCGGGCGGAAGAAGCGATGACGCTTCGCGTCTTGAGCCCGGCATGAGCGCGATGCCGCCCGCGAAAGACAACGTCGCCATGCTCGCGCAGATGCTTCGCAAACGCCCGCCGGAGGGTGAGCGCTGCGACTTCTGCGCCGAGCCGCTGGGGGCCGAGCACGGTCACTTGATCGAGCTTGCCGCGCGCCGGATTCTCTGCAGTTGCCGGCCGTGCCACATCGTCTTCCAGCCTTCCGGCGCGGCCCAAGGCAAGTATCGCACCATTCCCACTCGCTATCGCGAGGTTGCCGAGTTCGCGGTCGAGGACGCGACCTGGGATTCGCTCCAGCTTCCAATCGGCCTCGTCTTCTTTTTCTACAACTCGGCGGAGGGCCGAGTCGTCGCATTTTACCCGAGTCCCGCCGGGGCGACCGAATCGCTCCTGCCACTGGAGCAGTGGGACGAAATCGCCGCGCGTTATCCCGAGTTCGCGTCGATCGAGCCCGACGTCGAAGCGATTCTGATTCAGCGCAATCGGGAAGTCTCGCGCTGCTTCCTCGTGCCGATCGATGCGGCGTACGAGCTCGTCGGGTTGATTCGCACGTGCTGGAAGGGCTTTGACGGCGGTCAGGAAGCTCATCAAAAGATCGCTGCGTACTTCGAGAAAGTACGCGAGCGCAGCGGGAGCAGAGTAACGGCGCGGGTCTCATGACCGACCTGGAGTTCTCGGTCATCGAAGCGCGCGCCGACGCTTATGCCGCCGCCCCGTCCCTCGTCCTGCGGCTGCGGATTCGCGAGAAGAGCGGCGTTAAGGTGGACGCGATCGCCTTGAGAACGCAGATCCGGATCGAAGTGCAGCGACGGCGATACGGGTCCGAAGAGAGCGTCCTGCTCCAAGAGCTGTTCGGTACACCGGCCCGGTATGGCGAGACGCTCAAACCGATGCTTTGGACGCATGCGTCCCAGATCGTGACGGCGTTTGAAAACGCAACGGAAGCAGACCTAACGATTCCGTGCAGTTACGATTTTGAAGTCGCAGCGCATAAGTACTTGGCCTCCTTGAAGGACGGAATCGTGCCGCTGCAGCTCTTGTTCTCCGGCATGGTCTTCGTGGAGGGGCCCGGCGGCGTCACGCCCGAGTTCGTTTCGTGGAGCTGCGAAGCGCGCTATGGGCTGCCGGTGGCCGTGTGGCGAGAAGCTCTCGATGCCCACTTTCCAAACTCGGCCTGGATTCGCGTGCGGCGCGACACGTTTGACGAGCTGCGCCGCTTTAAGAACGCCACGGGCTTGCCGACGTGGGACGCCGTACTGGAACGTCTTTGCGCGCTCGCCGCGGTGAAACCGTGAATCCGTTCGAGCCGGCGCGCAAGGTCGCCGACGCCGTCCTTTACGAAGGTTACATCCTCTATCCGTACACGGCTTCGGCGCCCAAGAACCGCATTCGCTGGCAGTTTGGCGTTGTCGTGCCCGCGGCGTACGCCGCGCAAGGTACCGGAGAGCCGTCTCAAGCGCAGACCGAGGTGCTGCTGGAATGCGACGGCAGCACGGAAGTGGACGTGCTGGTTCGTTTTCTGCAGGTCGAAGCGCGGCAGGTCGAAGCGTGGACGCAATCGGCGTTCGTCGTAGTCGATTCGCTCGTGCTCGCCTCGAAAAAGTACGTCACGTTCGACGAGGGGGTCGAACGCGAGCTAACGATTCATTTCCGCCCAGGCGCCGAGGTTCGTACCGCCGTGCCCATCGCGTCGCCGGCGCAGGAGAGCGTCGAGACGCTTACGGGCGAAGACGGAGCGGTCGCGGGACGCGTCGTCCGGCGGCGTTGGCCGCTGCACGGGGCGATTTCCCTCGAATCCGAGCCGATCGCGGACCGGGCCGGGCTGCGCAGACTCCGCGTTCGTATCGAGAATAGCTCTGCGGTGGTGCGGGGTGAACGAAGTTCCGCGCTGCGAACGGCCTTCGTCTCGACGCACACGCTGTTTCACGCGCGCGGCGGACGGTTTCTCTCTGCGCTCGACCCACCGGACGAGGCGCGGGAGGCCACGGCGCGACTGGTCAACCGGCACACGTGGCCGGTCCTGGTGGGCGACGAACAATCCGACTCCCAACGCTCCCGGCTCGTGCTCTCGTCGCCGATCATTCTGTACGATTTTCCTGCCGTCGCGCCACAGAGCGAAGCGGATACCTTCGACGCTACCGAGGTCGACGAGCTGATGATGCTGAGCGTCCGCAGCCTCTCGGATCAAGAGCGGGACGAGGCCCGCGCAACTGACGAGCGGGCACGCGCAATTATCGAGCGAGCCGAACGTTTCGGCCCCGAAGAGTTGGCTCGGCTGCACGGGACCTTGCTTCAAACGAAGTCCGAAGCAGCGGCGTCAGATCCTTTTGGGGCGCTCGACATTCCCGGCATGGATTGCATCTTCGTGGACGGCACGAAAGTAAGCAAAGGGTCGCGCGTGCGGCTGCACCCCAAGCGCCGTGCCGACGTCTGGGACCTCTTCCTCGACGGCAGACTGGCGACGGTGCGCGCGATCCATCAAGACGTCGAGAATCTCATGTACGTCGCGGTCAGCGTCGACGACGATCCAGCCAGCGAGTTGCACGATTGGTATGGGCGCTCGCTTTTCTTTTATCCCGACGAAGTCGAGCCCGTCGGCGCAATGGCAGCCGGGTAGGGAAAGGCGAGGAAGCGGATATGCGATTACTCGTGGCGGGAATCGGGAACATCTTCTTCGGGGACGACGGCTTTGGTTCGCAGGTGGCTCAAGTGCTGGCCGAAGCGCCCATCGAGGACGTGAAGATCGAAGACTTCGGAATCCGAGGGCTGCATTTGGCCTTCGAGTTGATCTCAGGATACGAGCGGGCGTTCCTTATCGACGCCGTGCCGAGGGGCGGGGTGCCGGGAACCTTGTACGTCATCGAGCCCGACGTTGCCGAGTTGCCACAGAGCATGCCGGACGCGCACCGGATGGATTTGCAAAACGTTTTCGCTTTTGTCCGAACCATCGGCGGGGAGCCGCCGCCGGTCACGGTCGTGGGATGCGAGCCGTCCACGTCCGGCGAGGAGATCGGGCTCTCGGACGCGGTAAGCGCGGCCGTCACGCCGGCGGCCGAGCTCGTTCGCCGCCTTGTCGGAAAAGCTCTTAACGAGCGCGGCTCACCACAGAGAAGGAGCACACAATGGACAGGGGTCTAATCGTCGGCGCGATTGCATTCGCGGCGGCGTTTGCCGCGGAACGCCTGTATGCGAGCATGGAACCGGACCTCAAACGGTACGAAGCGATGCGAGCGATGTCGGGCCAGCAGCCGATTCTCAAGGAACTCTGGTCGACGGTCGTTGGAAGCGCGATGAGCGACCACGAAGCGACGCGCAAGGCCGGCGGCTTGCTGGCGGATCTTACGAAGGATGCGCTGCGCTACGCGCGGATGCGAAGCATGTGACGTCGCTGGTGGCGGGTGCTGGTACGGAGCGCTTTGCGGTGTTACCTACGGACTCATGGGTAACGTTTGAAGGCCGCACGACGCTGCACGGGCTAAAAGGGAAGGCCGTCGGCCTCAACGGCTATGTGGAAGCAGGTTGGAGCGACGACGGGACTCTCGCAACCGAACCAGCGCCGAGGATGCATTTTGAGATGCCCGTGTCGGATCTGCGCTCGGGCAACGCGATGTTAGATCGCGAGACGTGGAAGTTGATCGACAGCAACCGCTTCCCGCGCATTGCGGCCGACCTCCGGGAACTGCGCGCGGCAGGAGCGCCAAGCCACTACGAAGCGAGCGGCGACGTAACGCTTGCAGGCCGCTCGCGGCGCTACGATGGAGAGCTTACGTTTGCGCACGACGGGGATCTTATTACCATCGACGGCGAGTTGCGGATCGACATCCGCGACTTCGGCCTGAAACCGCCTAACCTCGTATTTATCAAAGTCGACCCCGTGGTAAAAGCGGTCCTTCATCTGGTTGCGAGAAAGACCGCATGATCACGCTTGAGAATTGGGTGATGGAAAAAGAGCGCTTCGAAGTGTCGCGTGCCGACTCGTCCCTGACATTCTATGCGGCCTCTCCGACGCAATCCGCCTACGGGAAAACGACCGGTCTGAGAGGCTTCTTTGAAATTGCTTGGAGCGCCGACGGGTCGGTTGCGGCGCACCCGGCGGCGGCTATGCACGTGGAGTTCGAGGTCGAGAGCCTGCGGACGGGCAACGAGCTGCAGGACCGCGAGATGTGGAAGCTCATCGACAGCAAGC
>JBEKRW010000080.1:0-9111 GCA_049517595.1 Candidatus Cybelea sp.
CCTGCTCGGGAACTACAAAGCCTTCGCTCAGTCGACCGCAAAAGGCGGCGTGCGAGGGCTGTGGGATGCCGACACCGACCAGATCATTTTCGGAACGCACCACATTGCCTATCGAATCCTCGACCGCACGTTCTTTCCGCATCAAATCGAGCACGATCTCACATTCCTGCCCTACGCGCAGATATCGGAGTTCACCCTCGACCACCGCATCCACGTAACCGAGGCCTTTTACGTGCCGCACGGGCCGGAGTTCGACCGGGCCGTGGCCTTCGTGGTCGACGTGACGCTCTTCAATCCCGGCGCCGACGCGCTCGAGGTTTCGCTCTTCCCGTGGGCGATGCTCGTTGGCCAGCGGTTTTACGGCGAACCCGAGCACGAAGTCCGCGCGTGGAACGACGGCCGCTTCATCTGCTCGAAAAATCTCGAGACCGGCGGCGAGCGCTGGTGGGGCGGCTCGCGGCGTCCGGTCGCGGTGCAGCTTTCGCTGCGCGAACAGGTTCTGCTCGAGGCGATGCGCCGCGCGACGTTTTCGCAAGGCGGTTCGACGCCGGTGATGGGCGACGTTACGCCGCAGCAGGCCGAGCTCGTCAGCCGGCGCATTTTCGGCGCCTTCGAATACCGGATCGCGGTGGCGGCCGGGGCGCGCGAGTCGCTGCGGCTGGCGGTCGTGTACCATAAAGCCGGAACCGAACGCAGCCGTCCCGTTCTTGAAGCGCTGCTCTCCGACCGGCGCGCGCTGCACGATACGCAAGGCTATTTCAGCGAGCGCCTCGCCGACGCGAGATTCCTCACGCCCTCCCCGGAAATCAGTCGCGGCGTGGTTTGGGCGAAGGCCAACATGTTGCGCATCGTCAAGGAGTATCCGCACGGCTGGGGCGCGACGAACTCGCCGCCCTCCGACATCCTCGTCTCGCGCGATACCTCCTGGTTCGTGCACGGCTTCGACTACTTTTGGCCGGAGTTCAGCCGCAACGCGCTCGAAGTCTTCAACTCCGCCGTTCAGGAGAGCGGCCTGATGGTCGAATACGTGCGCGGCGTGAGCGGCTATAAGACCGATTACGACTTGAACGTCAACGACGACACGCCGCTGCACGTGATCGCGATGCTGCACCACTACAACGCGACCCTCGACGACGAATGGGTGCGCGAGCACATCGCGCTGGTGATTCGCCTTACCGATTACCTGCTCTCGCAGCGCGACGCTCACAAGTTGGTCTACTGCCAGGCCAAGGGCGTCGATATGCACGGAATTTCGTCCTGGCGCAACATCATTCCGTACTATACGCTCGACGGCGCGGTCACGGAGATCAATGCCGAGGCCGTTTACGCGCTCGAGGCAGCGGCGATGCTCTGCGCGGTCGTCGGCGATACCGACCATTGGGAAACGTACGGTGCGGAGGCACGGACTATGCGTACCGCAATGATGGATTATCTGTTCAACGACGATACCGGCGCCTTCGTCCTCAACTACGATCAAGACGGAAACTACCAAGACAACTTTACTGCCGACGAAATCTTTCCGGTGCTTTTCGGCGTTGCCGACTCGGCTCAACGTCAGGCGATTCTCTCGCGCCTCAAGGAGGCGGATTTCGTGACGCCCGTTGGGCTGCGCACAATTTCGACGGCCGACGCGTGGTATTTTCCGTCGTATGGCTTCGGGTTGCTCGGCGGTATCTGGCCCGACCTCACGCTCTGGTTTGCCGTCGCGCTGGCGCGTAACGGCATGACCGACGACGCCGTGCATTTTCTAACCCAGACCTACGGCACCATGGAAGCCGGCAGCCCACGCAACACCGTACCCGGCGAGTTTGCCGAGTGGTTTGACGGCGGCTCGTTGAGCAACCGCGGCATGTATCTCTCGCCTTGGACCGGCGCCAAGTTTCTCTGGGCGGTTGCCGAAACCGTCGGCGGATTGAACGGCTATCGTACCAGCGGGCGCCCTCATTTGGCACCGTTACGTCCTGCGGGTTGGAAATGGGTGGCCGCGGCGCGCGTGCACTGGGGCGGCCGGCGCTGCACCTACGTCATCGACTTGCCCAACGACACGATCTACGCCAACATGCCGGAGCTTTCGGCCGAGGAACCATTCACGTGCATCTATGCCGGGCGCGACGTGAGCGACGAAGTGACGATCTCTCCCGTCGAGGTCGGCGCGATTGCCTTTGAAGACGATGCCGGCGCGGTGCGCATCTTCGTCGGCAACTTGCTCGATCGCGCGCGCGACGTGCTGTTGGAGTTTCGCGGGCATACGGCGCGCGTCAATATGGCAGCCGGCGAACTACGCGAGGTGCACTTGATCGGCAAACCGAGCGACCGGCGCGCGCGAGCTGCAAAACTCGACGTCGTTCGCCCGCTGGCGCGCGCATGAGATTTCCCACGATCGTTCTGGCCGTCGGCGCCGCGGTTCTGTTGATTGCCGTCGCCGTCGGGCAGCGCTTGGGCGACCGCGTGATGCAGCAGGCGACGCAGCAGCAGTTGCAGTCGGTGCTGCCCACGCCGCTGCCGTCAGGCGCCGACGCCTCGCCGCAGCCGTACGGCCCGGATTGGAAGCGTTCGCAATCGCTTTCGGCCGCCGGCGACCCGCGTTTTCCCGACCCTCGCGTGCCGCCCAAGCCGCTGCCCACCTTGCCGCCAGCGCCGAAGGCCACCCCGACGCCGGCGCTGCCGGCTACCCCCACGCCGAACCCGAACATCCCGATCTGGCGCCAAAAGCCATTTCCGACCTTCGGGCCCTCGGCGCAACCTTCGAGCGGGGTCCCGGCCTCGCCTGAGGATGGCCTGCCGGCGGCGACGCCCACGCCGACATAAGGAATTCGTCGCGGCGTTCTCTGGGGAACGCCTGTTAGAATAGATGTATGGAAAAAGGAACGTCAACGGTTAAGCGCGGGCTCGCGCAGATGCTCAAGGGCGGCGTCATCATGGACGTCGTTACGCCCGAACACGCGGCAATCGCGCAAGAGGCCGGCGCCGTCGCCGTAATGGCGCTCGAACGGATCCCGGCAGACATCCGAGCGGACGGTGGCGTTGCTCGCATGAGCGGGATCGAGCTGATCCGCAGCATCATGGATGCCGTGACGATTCCGGTGATGGCCAAATGCCGCATCGGCCATTTTGCTGAGGCGCAAGTGCTGCAGCAGCTCGGCGTGGATTACATCGATGAATCGGAAGTTCTGACGCCGGCCGACGATAACTATCACGTCGACAAACACGCCTTTACCACTCCGTTCGTCTGCGGCGCGCGCGATCTCGGTGAGGCACTACGCCGGATTGCCGAGGGCGCAGCGATGATTCGCAGCAAAGGCGAAGCGGGAAGCGGCAACATCGTCGAGGCGGTGCGCCATATGCGCGCCATCGGCGATGCGATCCGCGAACTGCGGATCGCTCCCAAAGAAGAACTCGTCGCACGGGCGCGCGATTTGTGGGCCCCCGTCGAACTGGTCACGGAGATCGCGCGCGAAGGCAAGTTGCCCGTCGTGCTCTTCTGCGCCGGCGGCGTCGCGACGCCCGCCGACGCCGCGCTGATGATGCAGCTCGGCGCGGAAGGCATCTTCGTCGGAAGCGGCATCTTCAAATCGAAGGATCCCAAACGCTTTGCGCGTGCCATCGTCGACGCCACGACGCACTTCAACGAACCCGACATCGTTTTAGAGGCTTGCCGGTCGCTCGGCGTTTCGGAAGCAATGCCGGGGCTCGACATCCGTCAGCTCGCCGACGCGCAACTGATGGCCCCCCGCGGTGCCTAACCTCGTCGGCGTGCTCGCCCTCCAAGGCGACGTCGACGAGCATCTCGCCGCACTCCAGCGCTGCGGTGCGACGGCGATACCGGTAAAGACGCCCGCGGACCTCACCCGCGTGGACGCGTTGATATTGCCCGGCGGTGAGTCCACGACGGTTATGAAGCTGCTCGACCGCTTCGGGCTGGGGACGCCGATCGTCGAACGCACGCGCGCCGGAATGCCCCTTTGGGGGACGTGCATGGGAATGATCGTCGCCGCGCACGACGTCGTCGACCTCGAGCAACCGACGCTCGATCTCATCGACATTACGGTGCGCCGTAATGCTTTCGGCCGGCAGAACGATTCGGCCCAAGTCGAACTCGCGATCCCTGACTTGGGGAACACGCCTTTTCCGGCCATCTTTATTCGGGCGCCTTGGATCGAACGGCACGGGCCGGCGGTGGAGTTACTCGCGGAGCGAGAAGGCCGCGGCGTGATGGCGCGCGAGGGCAACGTCCTTGTGACCTCGTTCCACCCCGAGCTGGGCACCGACGCTCGCCTGCACCGCTACTTCCTGGAGATGGTTAGGCAGCAAGGGAAGGCTTCCACCGCGGCGTAAATTCAGCGGGAGATGTCTAATGAGGCCGCCGCTCCAGAACAGGAACGCGCCGGATTTCAAGGGCAGATCCCGCCCGTCGAGCCTCTGCTCAGCGAGATTATCGCTACGCTCGCTCTCGCCGCGCACGCGTATCTCACGGCGCCGGAGGGGAGCGAGCCCGACCACGGCTCGGCGGAAGTCGCGATCGACGTCGCGACTGCGGCGTTCGAACGGGTCAAAGAAAGGTTGCGACCGCAAGAGCGGTTAGCAATAACGCAGATGCTAACCGAGACACGGATGACGTTCGTTCTGAAGCGAGGCACCTGAGATGCCTCGCTTTTGTAGCTTCAAAAGGACGATCGCATGAGCGAGGTGCTCGTGCTGAACTTCACCTACGAGGCGCTCAACGTTACGAGCTTCCAGCGCGCGGTGAAACTAATTTTTGCCGGCAAAGCGGAGATGCTGCACGGGCGCGAGCGAATGCTGGCGTCGCCCACCTACGAGATGCGCATGCCTTCGATCATCCGCATGCTTTACTACATCCGCCGGCCGATGCAGCGGGTCGCGTTAACCAAAAAGAACGTGTTGATTCGCGACGAGCACGCCTGCCAATACTGCGGCACGCGCGGCGAGCGGTTGATGACCGTGGATCACGTCGTGCCCAAGAGCCGCGGCGGCGACTCGACATGGGAGAATCTCGTCTGCGCCTGCATGCGCTGCAACAACCGCAAGAATAATCGCACGCCGCACGAAGCCAACATGACGCTGCAGCGCAAGCCGCGCCAACCGAAGTACATTCCTTGGATTCAGATCAAGCGCAACACGCTGCCCGACGAATGGGGCAAGTTCCTCTTCCTGTATAACGTCTCGATCGACGAACGCGTCGAAGCCTAAGCTCCCAAAATGCAACCCCGCTGGGGCCGCGTGCCTTTTGGCGAGTATGCAAAACGTAAAAGAAGTACGCCGCCAAGGCTCTCCCGGAGGCCGGCCGCAGCCACTGGCCTTCTACGGCGGGCAACTGTGGGTTGGTTCGTGGGAAACCGACAAGCTTTACGCGATCGATACCAAGAATTGGGAGGTCGTTGACGAGATCGCGCCGCCCGGCAGGCCCTACGGCCTCGCCACGTTCGGCGATGCTCTCTCCGTCGTAGTTGCCCTCGACGATGACGATCGCTATCTTTTCCGCTTCCGTCCCGGGCACGGCTTCGACAATAAAGTTGCGTGCCCGGACGTTACCGGCTCGCACCTTGCCTCAGACGGATCGACGCTGTACCTCTGCCAGCAGGGAATGCGGCGAATCTTGGCCCTCGACGCGCGCGGCGGGGTTCAGCGCGAGATCGCGCTGCCCGTGCGGTGCGGCGGCTTTGCGTTCGACGGTTCCGGCAACTCCTTTATGCTTGCCGCCAACGAAGAGTTCGAGAACCTCGAGTTCGCGCGTGCCGATTTGCAGCAGAGTGTCGCTGCCACCGAACCAATCGCTTCGGTTCCCTTCGACGGGCGTGCGCTAACGTTCGACGGTTCCATGTGGTGGACGAGCGACCGCGAAGAGGGCCAGATCGTGGCATTTACGGCCGAAGAATGATCGACCCAGGACCGCGCCCCGTAACGGTTGGAGTCCGCACGTGGCTTACGGCCGCCGCCGTATTTGCGGGCGCGTACGTCCTCTGGCTCGTCCTCGCCGGCACGCTGTCGGCCTTCGTCTTGCTCTTCACGGGAATTCTAATCGCCGCAGCGCTACGTCCGATCGTCGATCGTCTGAGCGCGCGAATGCCGTTTGGCATCGCCGTCGGCATCGTATTCGGGGGGGCCCTGCTGATCTCGGCGCTGATTGCCTACGTCTTGATCGCTCCGCTGGGTGTCGAAGTTCAGCGGCTCGTACAAGCGATTCCCGGCTACGTCAACTCATTGAAAGATCAGCTCGTCGCCGCCGAACGCTTCCTGAAGGACTACCAACTCTCCAAGCAGTTCGCGGGTGCCGTTGCCAACGGCGCCGGCGGTGCCTTTAGCTCGGTCGGAGCGCACCTTTTGGCCGGGCCGGCGCTGATTGCCGACATTATCGGAAACGCCATCATCATTCTGCTGCTTGCCGTAGGATGGATGCTTTCGTCTGACGACCTGGGACGCTTTACCCTCAGCCTCTTTTCGCAGTCAGCCGCCCGTGATTGGAAGCATGCCCTCGACACGATCGGGTTGCGCCTCAGCGCGTACGTACAGGGAATCGTCATCAACGGCGCGGTCGTCGGCGTCGCGATGGGCGCCGCGGTCGCGATTTTGGGAGTGCCCTACGCCCTGCTCCTCGGCTTCGTGGTCGCAGTCTTCCAAGCGATTCCGATGGTCGGCGCCGTTATATCCGGACCCGTCGTCTTGTTGGTCGTGCTGGCGACGAGCGGCTGGGTCAAGATGTTGATCGTGCTGGCCATCTTCACCGTCGTGCAAATCCTCGACCAGAACGTGCTTTCTCCGATCATCTTCGGGCAGCGCGTGCAGCTGAGCTTTCTGCTGATCATCTTCTCGACTGTCGTCGGCGGCATGCTCTTGGGGATTCCCGGAGCGTTTTTGGCGGTACCGGCCGCAGCCGTTCTCCAAGTGATCGTCGTCCAAATCGTCGCGCCGGCCGTTCGCCGCGCGAACGGCGTCGGCGACCCCGAGGTGCTCAAGTAAGGGGCTGCTCGGGTTGAGGCCGAAGTCCCCAGCTAACCCTTTCACCGAAAGGAGTAGATCGTGAAAAACTTGGTAGGCGAATTCGACGATTCCGTTGAGACGGCTCACCGTCTCTGGGTCTGGTATCTCGCCCTCGGGATCGCGCTCATTCTGGTCGGCCTTTACTGCATGTGGGCCGAGGGCGCGGCGACGATGGCGTCCGTTTTTCTGCTTGGAGTGGTCGTGCTGGTTGCCGGGGTCGCTCAGATCGTGGGCGCGTTCCTGTCACGCGGCGCCGGGCACGTGGTCCTGCTTCTTATGATAGGCGCGCTGGACGTCATCGTCGGGCTGATGCTGATCGAGTATCCGCTTGCTGGAGCGCTGACGATTACCCTATTGCTGGCCGCGCTCTTTGTTTTTGGCGGTATATTTCGGTTCGTCTCCGCGCTTTGGCTTCAGTTCCCGCACTATGGTTGGGTGGCTTTCGGCGGAGTGGTGAGCACGATTTTGGGCATTCTGCTTTGGACCCAGTGGCCGTTCTCCGCGTTGTGGTTCATCGGGTTCGTCGTTGGTTTGAACTTCGTGTTCGCGGGATTCTCGTGGTCGATGATGGCCTGGAGGCTCAAAGCGGCGTAGGGACCGGCCGCGCAGCGTGAAAAGCTGCCGGAATGTCGCATCTCTGGTTGCCGTTCACGCAGATGCGGCAGTTCGACGAGCACGCGCGAACCTTCGTGCGCGGCCGCGGAACCCTGCTGGAAGACGCGCGCGGCCGCTGGGTTTACGACGCCGTCAGCTCGATCTGGACGACGATCCACGGGCATTGCCATCCGCGCATCGTCGAAGCTATTGCGCGTCAGGCGGCGACGCTCGACCATGCGACGCTGCTTGGCGCCTCGAACCCGGTCGCCGAAGACCTCGCCGAGCGGCTTTGCGCGATGGCGGGCATGGATCGCGCGTTTTTTGCTAGCGACGGCGCCAGCGCGGTTGAGGCTGCCATCAAGATGGCGCTGCAGTACTGGCAGAACGCCGGCCGGCCGCATCGTACCCGTTTTGTGCGGTTGAGCGATGCGTACCACGGCGATACGATCGGAGCGATGAGCCTTTCCGATATCGCCCTCTTTAAGTCACGCTTCGGCAGCGTCACCTTCGAAACGCAAAGCTACGCCGACGCCGCTCCACTTGGGGACGACGTAGCGGCGGTGATCGTCGAGCCGCTGGTTCAAGCCGCGGCCGGTATGCGGCTCGTTCCGAGGAAGGCGTATGAGCGGTTAAAAGGCGCACAAGCACTGATTATCTGCGATGAGATCGCTACCGGCTTCGGTCGCACCGGCACGATGTTTGCCTTCGAGCAGATCGGCCTGAGCCCCGACATCGTCTGCGTCGGAAAGGGTTTGACGGGCGGGGCGCTGGCGCTCTCGGCAACGCTGGTCGGTCGATCGGTCTACGACGCGTTCCTTGGCGAGCCCGACGCTTTCGTCCATTTCTTTCACGGCCATTCGTACGCCGGAAATCCGATTGCATGTGCGGCGGCGCTCGCGTCGCTTTCGTTGTTCGAAGAAGAAGGAACCCTCGAGCGCGCTGCAGGCATCGCCGCTGCAGCGCGCGCGAAGCTGGAAAAACTGCGCGCAAATGCCCTCGTGCGCGACGTGCGGCAAGCGGGAACGATGATCGGCATCGAGCTGCACGAAGCCTTTGGCCGGCGCGTTGCCGATGCGTTGTACGACGTGGGGCACTTCACGCGCCCGATCGGCGACGTGATTCAGTTCGTTCCGCCGCTCTCCTCGACCGACGCCGAAGTCGGCACCTTCTTCGAATCGCTGTCCTCCGTCATGACCAAGTGACCTACCTTCAACGCGCCGAGCAAACACTCGCGGCGATTCGCGGCGAAGATCGCTATCGCGAACTCCCGCAACATGGCCTCGGCAACGTCATCGATTTTTCGTCCAATGACTACCTCGGCTTGGCCACGGATCCGCAGGTCGTCGAGGCCCTCAAACGAGCGACGCGAGTAGGGTCGGGCGGAGCGCGCCTGCTCGGCGGGCGAAGCCGCGAGCACGCGCTTCTCGAGGACGAGTTGGCGGATTGGCTGGGACGCGAACGCGCGTTACTCTTTTCTTCGGGTTACCTGGCCGGCGTCGGCACGATTCCGGTGCTGGC
>JBEKRW010000081.1:0-9044 GCA_049517595.1 Candidatus Cybelea sp.
GCGCGATCACGTTTTTAGACCCAGACCTTTCCACAGTCGCAACTTGAATCTGCTTTCTTATGCGAGATTATGCTGTCCGATGCATTGCCGCAAATTTGCTCTAAAAGAGTGAGCAGGTAATCGGTGGGACGCCTCAAACCCTGCCGGAGGAGGCGCTCGCTAGATGCGGCGCCCCGTCCTAGCCCAACGGGCTGAAAGGAAATCCTGGTGATTATGTCTGCACGTCACGTCCTGGCGCTCGCATTCGCCGGGGCGGTCCTAGTCGGTTGTGGCGCTAGCGCCGTCCCGGGCGCTAATGCTGCTTCGAGCGCTAATGCTGCTTCGAGCGCTAGAGTTGGATTGGCTTTGCCGTCCCTCTCGCTCACAGGTCCGGTTATCAAGAAGGTGACTCCGATCCAAGCGGAACAGACGCAAAAAATCGTCATCAAAGGCAAAGGCTTCGGCAAGATGAAGCCCTATAATGGCGACTCGTGTTGCATCGAAATTAGTGTTACCAACCCTCAATGTTACTACTACGGCTACGGCACTTACGACATCTGGAACGCCGGTTGGTCGGGCGGCACTAAGGGCGCCAACGAGGTGACGCTGAATGTCACGAAGTGGACCAATAAGGAAATCGTGCTCGCGGGCTTCACGGGCGCTTACGGTTACTCTTGCTGGACTCTCAACTCCGGCAATGGGATAACGGTCAATGTTTGGAACGCACAAACTGAAGCTGGGCCCGGTACTTGGAGCGGAACGGTCAAGTAATTTCTGTTAAGCGGTAGGTCGCTGGTCCAAGCCAGCATCGGCGGGAGATCTTTGGGCCCCTTGCAAAGCGCTTTGCAAGGGGCCTACGCTTTCCCGGCGAGTCGTTCGGTTACCGCACGACCAGCGCCGCTGCCGCGAGCGCGCCGCAAAGCGTTGCCATCAGGTTGACGGCGTCATTTTGGATCCAACGCACGCCACGTCGCAACGTCGTCGGTGTTCCACAGTAGTGCTGCGGCGTTTCGCATTCGCACGAGCAGGACGGGCACCATTGACGGGCCTGAAGGCTTGCTCCGACAATCGAATCGAGCAGCGCGCCGGCGACGCCGGCAGCTGCAACCGGCCAGAACGGCGCGACTCGCAGCAACGACGCGACGAGGGCTACGAAGAGCGCGCCGCCAACCGTCGCGACGGTTCCGGGCAGCGACACGCCGCCGGAAAGCCCCGGTTCGATCGGACGAAAGGTTAGAATCGAAACCGGCCTCCGCCGCGCGAGCGTACCGATCTCCGTTCCCCACGTATCCGCCGACGCGGCCGCAAACGCGCCGGCGTAAGCGGCGTTGAAGGGAACGCTCGCATCGACTGCCGCGATCGCGCAGAGCGCGGCAACGCCGCCGTTTGCAAGGACTTGCCAGGCGTTGCGCGGCGACGACTCGTGCGTGCCGCGCAGCGAGCGCTTTCGCTCGCGCCCCAATCGCGTCAGCAGCGCCGATGGAATGAAGAATGCCAGGAGAACCATCGCGCTACTCCATCCTCCGGCATCAAAAACGATCGTGCCGACGACGAACGCAGCGATCGCGCCGTCGAGCGAGAGCGCACGCGCGCGATAGGCCGCCAACGCAACACCTGCGGCGAGCGCCGCACCAATTGCGAGCCGGATCACACCTGATTCGCGTAGTAGATTTCGAGCGCATCGAGCAGGCCGGCCGTCGTGTGAACCCGCGCGGCGACGTCAACCTTTAGTCCGGCCTGCGCCGCAGCGTTGGCGGTGATCGGGCCGATGCACGCGACGCATTTCCCGCTGGCTGCCTCCGAAACCGCGATACCGCCGAGCAGCGTGACGAAGCCGCGAACCGTGCTCGCGCTCGTGAAGGTGAGAACGTCGGCGCCCGAAACCTTGGGCGCGAACTGCGCATCCGGCGGAGTAACCGTCGCATACGCGGGCACGATGGTGGCGGTCAGCCCGGCATCTTGCAACATTTGCGGCAGCACGTCGCGCGCGTCTTGCGCGCGGTAAAGCAGCACGCGGTCACCGGGAGAACTGCGGGCGATGACCTGCGGTGCGATCTCCTCGCTGATAAACTCGTCCGGCACGAGGTCGGCGATAACACCATGCGAGCGCAAGCGCGCCGCCGTGCGTTCGCCGATTGCGGCGACCTTCGTAGCCCCGATCGCTCGCGCGTCGGCATTTCTTGCGGCAAGGCGGGCAAAAAATGCGTCGACGCCATTTTGCGAGGTGAAGATCAGCCAGGCATACGATGCGAGACCGTCGATCGCGCGATCGGCATCACTCGTGTCGGCGACCGGCACGATCGCAATCGTCGGCGCGACGACCGGCTGTGCGCCCCGCGCCAGCAGCGCGCGCGCGAACTCACTGGACTGTTCGCCGGCACGCGTGATCAAGACACGTTTTCCGAAGAGCGCGCCGGTGTCGAACCAGCGCAACTGCTTCCGCAGCGCCGCAACGCCGCCGACGACCACGACGGCCGGAGCGCCGATCTTCGCAGCCACGACGTCGTCGGCAATGGAGTCGAGCCGGCCTAGCACGGTTCGCTGACTGGGACGCGTCCCGTCCTGCACGACGGCCACCGGCGTCTCCGGCGCCAATCCATGCGCGATCAACTGCTTCGCGATTTCACGCAAGTTTGCGGTTGCCATCAAGAGCACGAGCGTCCGCTGCGGATCCGCCAGCTTCGCCCAATCCAAGCTCGGCACGGCTTTGGTTGGATCTTCGTGTCCGGTGGCGACGGTGAACGAGGCGGCAAACTCGCGATGGGTGACCGGGATCCCCGCGTAGGCCGGCGCGGCATACGCCGAACTCACGCCCGGAACGATTTCGAACGGGATGCCGGCCACTGCAAGCGCCTGTGCCTCTTCCCCGCCGCGTCCGAAGATAAATGGATCGCCGCCCTTAAGGCGCACAACGCGCGATCCCGCTCGCGCCCGTTCTATGGCGAGCCGTTCGATTTCGTCTTGCGGCATCGCATGATCGCCCGCGCGCTTTCCGACGTAGATTCGCTCGCAGGTCGCCGGCGCGAGCGCGACGATCGCGTCGCTTGCCAGCGCGTCGTAGAGCAGTACTTCTGCCGACTCGAGAACCTCGGCCGCCCGTAAAGTCAGCAGGCCCGGATCGCCCGGGCCTGCGCCGACTAAGAACACGCGTCCGCCGGCGCTAGTGCCCATCAGAGGTCATCGCCACCAGCGAGTCGGCGAGGTCGCCGGCGATGTTCAGTTCGAAGAGTTCGTCGAGCACGCGCGCGTGCGAAAGGGCTCCGGCTCGATCGACGATCGCCTTGTTGCGAATTTTTAGAATCACCGAATGCAGCAGCTTTGATACGATTGTCATGCTCATGCCGACAACGAGCGTGCGCTCCCGTTCGGTCAAGTCCGGGCAGCGTGCGAAAAGCCGCTCGACCTCTCTCGCGCGAACCGCCTCCGCCTTTTGCGTCAGCCGTGCGATTACCGGTAGCGTCGCGCGCGAACGGTACCAGCTTTCGAAACGCTCGACGTGTTCGCCGACGATCTTCTCGACGGCTGGGATCGCCTCGCGCCGGGACTCGAGGCGTTCGTTTACCACCGATTTGAGGCCGTCCACGTCGACGAGGGCGACGTTGTCGACCTGTGACACCGCCGGATCCACGTCGCGCGGAACGGCGATGTCCACGATAAAGAGTGGGCGCTGCGGACGGAGCGCCATCGCGTCGGCGACTCGCTTTTCGTCGAGGATAAAATCGGATGCGCCGGTTGAAGCGACGACGACGTCGGCAATCGCGAGCGCATCGGAGAGTTCGGGCAGTTCGAGCGCTTCACCGAAGCCGGCCTCACCGATCAGCTCGCGCGAGCGCGCCATCGTCCGGTTCGTGACGATGACTCGCGCCGCACCTTCTTGGCGCAGCCGTTTCACCGCTGCGCGGCCCATTTTACCCGCGCCGACGACGAGCACTGACCTTCCCTCCAGCGTGCCCAAACGGACGCGAGCCGCTTCGACCGCTGCCGTGGCGATCGAGACCGATTCGCTTCCGATGTGCGTTTTTGCGCGAGCGATTTTGCCGGCGGCGATCGCTTCGCGGAAGAGACGGTGCAGCGTTCTGCCCAACGAACCGGCCTGCGTTGCGGCGACGTACGCTTCTTTGACTTGCCCGAGAATTTCGGCTTCGCCGATCAACATCGAGTCCAGGCCGGTGCAGACCCGGAAAAGGTGCTCGACGGCCTGGTGGCCGAGCCGAGTGTAAAGATACGACTCGATATCGTAACCGGTCGTGCCGTGGCGGAAGTTGGTCAAGAACGATTTGATCTGCGCGACGCCGCTTTCGTAGTCGGACAGCTCGGCATAGATTTCCAAGCGACCGCAGGTCTGCAGCATGACGGCTTCGGTAACGGCCTCGTAGTCGCGCAGCGCGACCAAGGCCTCGGCCATTCGCGCTGCCGGAAAAGCGTGCCGCTCGCGGACTTCTACCGGCGCCGTGTGGTGCGAAAGACCGATGCAGGTCAGGGGCATGCGGCAATTCTACGGCGCAAACGCGCCCCCCCACAAGTGTATCGCTCGCACCGGGCGCTCATGCCGTGGCCCGTAGGTCCGCCAGCGCCGCGTCCGAGGCCGCAACGGTGCGGTCGATCTCGGCCGGAGTGTGGGCCGCGCAAAGAAAGTTCGACTCAAACGGCGACGGTGCGAAGTAGACGCCGTGCTCGAGCATAGCGCCAAAGTATTTGGCAAAGAGGCGCCGGTCGGCGGTTTGGGCTCCGCGCAAGTCGCGCACGTCCTGCGGCGTGAAGAAGATCGAAAACATTGCCCCCGCGCAGTGGACGAAGCCCGGAACGCCGTTGCGGTCGAGGCCGGCCTTGAGACCCGCAGTTAGCGCCAGGCCGAGCGCTTCGAGGCGTTGGTAGAGCGTCGGGTCTTGCGCCAGCACTCCCAACGTGGCTATGCCGGCGGCCATTGCGATTGGATTGCCCGAGAGCGTTCCCGCTTGGTAGACGGGCCCGTCCGGCGCGAGCGCGGCCATGATTTCGGCTCGGCCGCCGAACGCCGCAGCCGGCAAACCGCCGCCGATCACTTTGCCGAGGGTGGTTAGGTCGGGCCGTATGTCTTCGCGTGCTTGCGCGCCGCCGCGAGCGACGCGAAAGCCGGTCATCACTTCGTCGAAGATCAACACCGTGTCGTGTTGGGTGCAAAGCTCGCGCAGCGTGGCGAGATATCCGGGTCGCGGCAGAACGAGGCCCATGTTTCCCGGATACGGCTCGACGATCAGCGCGGCAATCGCTGCGGGATTTGCCTCGAACGCCGCTTCGACGGCCGCGACGTCGTTGAACGGCAAGACGATCGTGTCGGCAGCGACGCCGTCGGTGACGCCGGGCGAGTTCGGCACGCCCGCAGTCAGCGCGCCCGACCCGGCTTCGATCAGGAACGAGTCGCCGTGACCGTGATAGCAACCGGCAAACTTAACGATTTTCGAACGCCCGGTGTAACCGCGCGCCAGCCGGACCGCGCTCATTGTCGCTTCGGTACCGCTCGAAACGAACCGAAGGCGTTCGATCGACGGCATCATCGAGACGATCAGTTCTGCGAGCTGGCTTTCCAACTCGGTCGGCGCTCCAAACGAAGTTCCGCTCGCCGCGGCGTTGGCAATCGCGCGTGTAACGCCGGGGTGAGCGTGACCTAGCAGCAACGCGCCCCACGACATCAGATAGTCGAGATACTCGTGACCGTCCAAATCATAGAGCATCGCACCGGCTCCGCTTTTCATGAATATCGGAGAGAGGCCGACCGAACCTAGCGCGCGGACCGGCGAGTTCACGCCGCCGGCGATCACGTTGCGGGCGCGGGCAAAGGCGGCGATCGAGCGTTCCAGCTTCACGTTGGTTCCAGTCCACGCTCGAGGTCGGAGCGCCTGTTGACGTTGCAAAAGAACCGGCTCTCCATCGGGACGAAGCGCGTGGCGACGGCGGCGATGAGATCGCGCATTGCCGTGCGTCCCGCCCCGCGCAGGCGCAGACCTTCCCGGAGAAGCGCGAAGCGGTCGTAGAGCGCGGCAAGCGGTTCGATGCCGCCGGCATGCTCGGGGACGACGGCTTCGTCGCCCGGCTGCCACGCGGCAGCCAAACGCTCCAGCACCTCGGGCTCGAGTTGCGGCTGATCAGCAGCAACGGCGAAGATGCGACCGGCCGCAACGAAGGGACAAGCAGAGAGCAGTGCATGCAGTGGCCCGCGCGGGGACCAGCGGTCGATCAGCAACGGTGCGGTTAATGCCGCGTCCACTTCCGGAGTGAAGCTTCCCTTGCCGGCTATATAGACGGGCCACCGGCCTCGGGCCAATTTCGCAAAGACTCTCACGATCATTGGCTGACCCTCGATATCGTGCTCGAGTTTTCCTGGAAATCGAGTCGCGGAGCCGCCGGCCAGGAGCAGAATCGCCTCAGCCATGACGGTGCGCATACGACTTGGCGAAATAGGTTATGACGATGTCGGCACCGGCTCGCACGAACGACGTCAAGATCTCGTCGACGGCGCGGTCGCCGTCGAGCCAGCCGTTGCGAATTGCGGCTTGAAGCATCGCATACTCACCGCTGACGTTGTACACGGCAAGCGGCACGTCGAACCGGTCGCGCGCGGCGCGCACTACGTCGAGGTACGGCAGCCCCGGCTTGACCATCACGATGTCGGCGCCTTCGGCGATGTCCAGGGCGATCTCGCGCATCGCTTCGCGCGCGTTGGGCGCGTCCATCTGGTAGCCGCGGCGATCGCCTTGCTGTGGCGTCGACCCGGCCGCGTCGCGAAACGGTCCGTAGAAGGCCGACGCATATTTCGCGCTATAGGCCATAATGGCGGTGCTCATGCGCCCGTGCGCGTCGAGCGCGCGGCGAATGGCTTTCACGCGACCGTCCATCATATCGGACGGCGCGATGACGTCGGCTCCCGCATCTGCGTACGTCAATGCGATGCGGCAGAGCAGTTCCAGCGTCGCGTCGTTGTCAACCTCGCCCTGCGAATCGAGAACTCCGCAGTGGCCGTGGTCGGTGTACTCACACGCGCACAAATCGGCCATCACCAGCATCTCCGGCAGCGCCGCCTTCATGGCGGCAATCGTCAGCTGGACGATTCCGCCGGCATCGTAGCTGCTCGTCGCGGCGGCGTCTTTGGATGCCGGAATGCCGAAGAGAAGCACGCTCTTGATGCCGAGCGCGAACAGCTCGCGCGCCTCGGCCACCGCCGCATCGAGCGAGTGCCGCGAGATTCCCGGCATCGATTCGATCGGTCCCGCGTCTACCTCGCGTTCCACAACGAAAAGCGGCTGCACGAGATGCTCGACGCCAATGCGATGCTCGGCTACCAGGTCGCGCATGACCTGGCCGCGGCGCAGACGCCGCGGGCGCAACGCGATCACGTCGGGCTCACTCTGGTGGCGACGCCGCGAGCGCTCAGGTCGGAGGCCAGCGCAGTTCCAAGCGCCACGGATTCTTCTACCGTCGAGACGGCGCGTTGTAGCCGATGGCGGAGTACCACGCCGGGCTCGGTCTCGACTGCCGCGTCGACCACCATGCCGGCCGCCCCGAGACGTGCGTGGATTCCGATCGGCGCGCTGCAGCCGGCGTGCATCGCCGCAAGCGCGGCGCGCTCGCAGACGACGCACAACTCGCTCGCGCAATCGTTGGCGGCCGATCGTAGAACGCCGGTTAACCATTGGTCTCCGGCGCGCGTCTCGACGGCAAGCGCACCTTGGCCCACCGCTGGAACGATACGCTCGACGTCGAACGGTACGAGATGCGTGGCGCGCACGCCCAGTCGATTCAAGCCCGCCATTGCCAGCACGATTGCATCGTAGCGGCCGTCGGATAACTTCGCAAGCCGGGTGCCGACGTTGCCCCGCAGCGTCTCATATCGCAGGTCGGACCGAATCGCCGCGAGCTGCGCGCGCCGCCTCGGGCTGGACGTTCCGACGACCGAACCGGCCGGCAGGCTGTCGAAATCGGGATAGCGCTCGCTGCAAAACGCGTCGCGCGCATCTTGCCGGGGTGAGATCGCTGCGAGCGCAAGATCGTCGGGCAGCGTGCTGGGAAGATCCTTACAAGAATGAACCGCATAATCGGCGCGGCGCTCGCGCAACGCGTTCTCCAGCTCCGTGATGAAGACGTTGACGGTGCCAAGCCGGTCGATCGCGCGTTCCGCGTCGCGGTCGCCGCTCGTCGTCACTCCAAGGATCGTCGTCGCAACGCCGCGCTCGGCCAAACGCGCCGCAATCGTGCGGCTCTGAATCATCGCCAGCGGGCTGCGTCGCGAAGCGCAAACGACGGTCGCGTCCGGCATTGCAGCAAGCTCGGAGACCGGCCGCTCCGCGAGCGCGCGTAAGATGGCGGCGCCTTCCTCTCGCGGGAAAGCGTCTTTGATATGCGCGCGCATGCGCCGCAGGGACAGCAGCGCATCGCCGTACTCCGGTCCGAACTGTTGGGCGAGTTCGCGCACGATGCGTTTTGAAAAAGCCGGCGAGCTTCCCGCGGAGTCGGCGCTGATCGTCAAGTCGCCGGCGCGAAACGTGGCCGGCATCGTAAAATCTCCACGATCCGGATTGGATACATCGCACGCGAGTATCCGTGCCGCGCGAGCGTCGGCAACGACGCGAGCGTTGACTGCATCGTCGTCGGTCGCAGCGACCACGAGCGCCGCTCCGGCGAGGTCGCCCGGTTCGTAGCGTCGTTGCGTGCACGTTCCTGCATTTACGCGCAGAAAATCGCGCAACCGATCGCCGATGCGATCCGCGACGATGCAAACTGCAAAACCGGCCTCGGCAAGCGATTCCGCCTTTCGAGCCGCGACGATTCCTCCGCCGACTATAACCGCTCGGTGGCCGTTGGGCCGCAGTGAGATGGTTAACATGGAAACATAAAAGACTTCAGCGCCCGGAAGCCAAAAACCGCCTTTCGTCATGAAGAGAACCGCGGACGGAGCCGTTCGTGCCGCCGCCGTGGGTGCGGTCGTTGCAGCGCTCATAACCCTTCCGGGCTTGGGCGTCGGCACGCTCTGGGACAACAGCGAAACGGCGTACGGCGAGGTTGCTAGAGAAATTCTCCTCACCCACGACTGG
>JBEKRW010000082.1:0-14667 GCA_049517595.1 Candidatus Cybelea sp.
TTGACTAACCACAGGCCGTTATCGCCTTGAAAAGCTCGATCGGCGTGGAGTCGACCGAAGCGAATCGTTGGCCTGAGGCGAGTTCGTTCGGCGGCGCTACGGCGACGATCGTACCATTGCTCACGACGGCCACGCGATCGCAGATGGACCACGCCTCTTCGAGAACGTTTGTCGCAATTACAACCGTTTTGCCGCGGCTCTCGACGAGATCGTTGCGGATCATTCGCCGGATCTCGTCGGCATGGAGCGGATCGACGGCGCGCGTCGGTTCGTCGAAAAACACGACGTCGGGGTCACCGAGCAGCGCGCGCGCGACGGTCATCCGCTGGCGCATGCCTGACGAGAACTCGCCGAACCGGCGATCGATCGCTTCGCGCAGCGAGACTTCGTCCAGCGTCTCTTCGATGCGGCGCTGCAGGCGGCGCCCCTGCAACCCTGCAAGCGCTCCGAAGAATCTAAGATTTTCGCGCGCCGTAAGCCGGAAGTAGAAGCTCCGGTCGTCGCTTCCGCAAAACCCGATGCGAGAGCGGGCAAGGATCGGGTTTCTCTTGATATCGATCCCCTCGATTTCGATCGAGCCCGCGTCGGGTAAAGTCAGGGTGGCCATCATCTTCAAAAGCGTCGTCTTGCCGACGCCGTTGGGCCCGAGCAGTCCTATCAGCTCGCCACGGCGAACCTCGAGATTGACGTCGTGCAGTACCGTTTTCCGGCGATCGCCGGAAAACGCGTGACGCGCGCCGTGTCGCACTACGAACGCCTTTTCAACGTTTCGCACGGAAATAGCCGATGTGCTAGTTTGCAACGTTAAACCTCGCATACAGCGCCGCGTGCTGGCGTGCGGTGAGCCGGATGTCGAAGCGGCTGCGCACTGCGGCGAAAGCGGCGTCGGCGGCACGCATCGTACCTTCACGATCGTCCAGCCACCGCACGAGCGCGGCGGCAACCATTTTGGGATCGTAGCTTTGTGTGACGCAGCCGAGTTTGCCGTCCTCCAGCAACTCCCGCGCCCCTTGCCAAGGCGTCGTCACGATCGGCGTACCGGCGTACATTGCTTCAAGCAGGGCGAGGGGCATCGCTTCGTTAAGCGATGTGAACAACACGACGTTGCAGCGGCGCATTATCTCGTCGACGTCGTCGCGGTAGCCGAGGAAGCGTATGCGGTCGGCGACGCCGAGCGTCATCGCAAGCTGACGGAGCTGGCCATCGTCCTCTCCCGCGCCGGCGAAGAGCAAGCAGTAGCGCTCGTCCGGACGCAGATCGCGCAGCTCGCGAAAGACTCGGATTGCCAGCTGTTGATTCTTCACCTTCATCAAGCGCCCCACGTGCAAAATTACCTTGGCGCCTCTCTCGAGCGGCGGCTGGACGCGGAGCGCCAACTTACCGAGTTTGCGTTCCGGGGGCGCGACGCCGTTGGGAATAACGACGATCCTTTCTCGTGGGACCCTATCTTCTTTGGCCAGACGTGCCGCCAGCATTTCCGAGAACGTCACGACGGCTCCGGTCGAGCGATGGAGGACACCGTTGACGATCCGCTGGAGGACCTGACTGCTAAAATCGCTGTTGTGCTCCGTGTGCACGATATGGTGCACGCCGGCCAGGCGCGCCGCCAACCGGCCCCACAGCTTGCCGTGGTAACCGTGCGTATGAACGACGCTGGGGCGGTAGTCGCGGATGATTTTGACCATGCGAAAGAAAAAACCGAGATCCCATCGGGAACGCCGGCCGGCCGTCAGAACTTGAACCGGTCCGTGCGAGGAAGCCGGCCCGCGCACCGCAAGTATTGCCACCGAAATCCCGATCCGATCGAGTTCGCGGCTGAGCAGCGTCACGAAGTTTTCGGCGCCGTATTGCCTAACGCCACCGATGATCTGAAGGACCGAACCCGTTTGTCTATGCCGCATAGAGGCGCCTCATCTCATCGACCCACCGATCGAGCCCGAAACGAGCGCGCACGGCCTCGATGCCAGCGCAGCGACGCTCGAGACGCTTAGACAATGCGCGCGCGAATGTAACGGGGTCGTTTGAAACGAGAAGTACGCCGGGCGCTTCGGCGGCGATCTCGGCCAAAGGCGCGATGTCGCTTGCGATCACCGGCAACCCCGAACAAAGCGCTTCGAGCATCGTGTACGGTGCGGCTTCCCGGCGGCTCGGCATAGCCAGCACGTCGGCGGCCCAATAGAGCGGCGCAACATCGGCAACAAACGGCAGCGCGATCAGCGAGACTCGTGCCGAGAATTCGGCGACCGCCCTCGGAGGAAGCCCAACGCCAAGCACAACGATGGGCGGTGAGTCGTCGAGGGCTTTCCATAGAATATCGGCCCCTTTGACGTCGATATCTCGTCCGAAAAAGAGAACGACGCGATCGCCTTGCGCGATTCCAAGCCTCTCTCGAGCCCTTCGGCGCTCTTCGGCATCGGGGGGCCGGAAGTGCGCGGTATCGACCGCGTTACGGAGCAATTTGGTGCGTTTCGGCGATATGCCCATATCGATCATCGCGCGACGCAAAGAATCGGAGACCGCGACGAACCGGTGAACCCCCGCACCGAACCAATTGTATTTTCCCGCTCGCGCCAATCGTCGAAGACGCCCGGCGCCGTTTTCCATCGAGCTGTGCAAATGCCAGATCACGCGAGCGCCTTGCACGTATGCCGCCGCCGTTGCCGGAAACGACCAGCCGGCAAAATGCACGTGGACCACGTCGGGCGCCGCCCGGCGCAGCAGATTAAAGACCTCGGCGCGTGTCGAAGCGGCCGCGAACGAATGAAGGCTCCGCGAGGCACTTTCGTGCCAGACGGCGTCGTCGACGCTCTTGACGATGAGCGAGCACCGGTCGCCCGCGACGTGCAGCTCATTTGCCAACGCCACAATCGCCGGGACGAAGCTTCCCGGTGCGGGATTGCCGTAATCTGCAACGTGCACGATATGCCGCGACATCTAGGCGAGCGCTCCGATTTGGTGCGCCAACCCGCGCATGATCCGCTCGCGATCGAAGTTCTCCCGCACGAACGCTTGCCCGGCCAGCGCGCCGTGCTCGAGGGAATCTCTTTCGGCGAGACAGGTAACGATGCCGGCGGCAAGCGCTCGTGCGTCGTTGGGCTCCACGTGTATGCCACATCCACTGGCCCGCAACAATCGCACCGCTTCACCCCGGGCGCTCAATATCATCGGACAGCCGACCGCCAAAGCATCGAACATCTTCGACGGGATCGCATCGACCAAGCCCGCGTGAAGCGGAACGATGGCCGCATCGGCTTCGGCCAAAAGTTCGAGGCTCGCGGGACGCGAGAGAACGCCAAGGAAGCGGACGTTAGTCAATCGCTCGTCTTCGATCCGGGCGACGAGCCGAGATGCGTCCAGACCGCCGCCGGCCAGAACGAACCGAACGTCGCGCCGGTCGAGCAGCAGTTTTGCGGCGTCTAAGACCATATCCAAGCCGGTTGCGAGGCCCATGTTACCGGCGTAGGCAACCTCGAAGGTTCGCAGCTGCCGCCGTCGACGTGGCTTGATCTCCTGTGAAAAGTCGAAGCCATTGGGCGCCAGCACGACCCTTTGGGAGGGCACCCCACGGGCTACAATCGACTCGCGAGCGCTCTGCGTAACCGCAACGACGATTGCGGCTCGCGAGTAAAGGAGCCTAACGAAGAGATCCAGCGCGCGAACCACGAAGCTGCGAGAGTTCCAGATTCCCATTCGGACGCCCATATCCGGAAAGACGTCGCGCACGTCGACGACGAGCGCAGCAGCGTGCCGCCACGAAGCGGCGAGCGCCGGTATTGCCATGGTAATCGGCGGCGACGAAACGATCACGGTATCGGTCCGGCGCAGCTCGACAAGCGCCGTCCAGGTTAGCACGACGGCGAGCGATATCCAGTTCCGCATGCGGCCGGCCAATGCGCCGGGCTTGGCCAGTGGCGCGCGCCGCCGAACGACGCGTACCGGACCGTCGTACTCGACGCAACCCTTCATGCCGCGGTACGAGTCATCGACGACGCCTTTCGGAAAGGTGGGCATGCCGGTAACGACCGTGACGTGATGGCCACGCTGGGCAAGGCTGCGGGCCATAGAGGCGACACGATTGCTCGCAGCGCACGGCTCCGGATCGTAAAACTGCGAAAACATCGCGATCTCTTTACGGACGGCCTTCGTCACGCAGACCTCCGCAGCAGCGTGCGCGCTATGCCCTTTGCGGCGAAGAACCCCGAACGGCCGGCGTTGATTGCCGCCACTTTGAGCCCTCGACGCGTCAACTTCGTGTGACTCGTATATTTAACGTTCGTGCACAAAGATAGCTTAAAGTCCTCTCCGCCGCGCGCAAAGTCGTAGCGCCGAAAACCGCTCTCAATCGCATAGCGAATGCTCAATCCGACAAGCACGGCGCCCGGGGAAAGCCTGGAGTACTCCGGGTTGTAGCCCATCATGTATCCCAACAGCGTGCCCGATGACGGCTCGAGAAATGAGCCTTGAGCCGCCAACAGCGTCTCTCCGTCGTGAATCGTCGCGACGACGAAGCGCCCAGACTCGTAGCAGCGGCGAAACAGATCGCCAAAAATGCGACGACGCTTTCCCAGGTTTTTTTTCCAGCGCGCGCTGTTGATTCGCAACAGCACTTCGACCGCATCGGCTGCTTCTTCCGGCGGCGCAAGTCTAAAGCGGTAGCCAGGCAGAGCCTCGACCTTGCGGACTTTGGCGCGCAAGGTACGTTTCGTCGCGACGCTTCGGCTGCCGATATACTCTTCCCACGTTGCCGGAAGGTCGACGTATGGCGACGGCGACGGCTGAGCCGGCACAATCGTATAGTGGCTAGGCGAAAACTCCCCGACGAGCATTGCAATGCGCTCATCTGAATAATCGTTAAGGGTAAAGTTGTCCCAAGGCAGCGCGTCGATGTGCCGCGCCAGAGCAGGAACGACCCGAGCTTCCCACCCGGGGAGCGCGAGCATGCCGGTGTAATCGCTTCGCGGGCTGCCCGCCAGCGAGAGCTCCCGATTGACCGTCACACCGATCGCGGGAAATCGCCCGTAGTTGAGGGCGAGAAATGCGAGATAGGGGCCGTCGCCGTCGCGCACGGCCAGCACGAGCCATGGGACCGTTTCCGTTGCCAGGGATGCGTACACGTATTCCCAACACAAAAAGAAGTTGGCATGCGGATCGGCGACATAAAGTTCCCGCCAGCGGGTTTCCAGTTTTTCAACCTCGTCGAGACATGAGAAGCTGTCCACGACCATCGCCCTATTATCACCTCGAAGTACGTGCGACTGTGAGTAACGAAGGTCTAAGGAAATTGAGACTTGCGGCTGCATCATTGCTTCAAAACCATTGCCTGCATTGGTCCTAAAGTCCCAAGCGGAGCAGGCGAACGGCTCGGACCAGGTGGAGACTTTGTCTCTAGATGCTGACGAAGTACGTTCCATACGGCGCGGCCTCCGGCGACGACGCTCGCGTCGCTCAGGATCAGCATTCGGGTGTAGCGCCCGCTCAGCGCCGGGATCGACTGCCGCGAAGTTCCCGGATTGACGATCGCCGCACAGCCGCCAATCGGTTGAGCATCCTGATAGCAGCGCTCGAACTCGCGGACGTAGACGCCGTCGCGGTAAAGCGCCCGAATGCTGCCGCCGGCCGCCGATTCTTTCGGTACGCTCGGCACGATCGCGTACTCCGGGAAGACGGCGTTACCATCTGGCGCTGGAGAAATCGGCGCGGCTACGGAATACCTCGGATCGTACGTGAGCCACCACGATGCGAGCGCGTACAGCACGCGCCCTTCGCGTTGCTCACCCGGCCGCCGTAAGCGGCGGAGTTGAAACATCCCTCGTGGTTCGCACCGGCCACGTTGGGGTTCCAAAGAAAGACCCCGTCGTAGGCCGGCCTGGACCCATAGCCGCCGTTGATGATCAGTTTTCGCGGAGCGCCTGAGAACAGAGCGTTCTCGCCCGCGATCCACGCAGCATCGCTCGTTACCTCGCTACCGACCGCGTTGAAACCATAAAACATGCCCGAGCGCGGCGTTCCGTCAGGGCCAGCGAACGTCGAGCCCGAGTCGTCCGAGAAAAAGAAGTCGAGGTCGGGCGACTTTGCGAGGTAGCGATCCATCCAGAGTGCGACCGCCCCGCGTGCCTCTGCGTCTGCCGGATTCAGAAACTCTTGAAACTGACGAGTATATGAGTCGCTCCGATGGACGCGCGCCCCGCTCGAATCGTGGAACCAGGCACGCTCGCCGGGTTCAAGATCTCCGACTTGCCCGGCACAACGCCCCGCGGGCGCCACGAACGGCGGCACGCAATACGGCACGTACGTCGGGTCGATATACGTCACTGCGAAGCGCCCTCCGGCGGCCTTGAACGCATTGACATAGCGATTGTCAAAGCCGCTCGACTCGACAAAGTCCGCATGCGCAGCCATAAACTGCGCGCCGAGCCTCGCGTTGACGGCCGTGGAGCCGAACGATTGATTGTAATAAAGGAAAGTCAACACGTGCGCGATCACGCGAGGCATCCTCGCACCAACCCGACGAGGCCCAGCGCCAACCAGAACACCTTCGCGGTCGTAAGGTCCACAAATAAGCCGGCCACGCAAAGGCCGAGCAGCGCTCCCATAAGGCTCGTTCGCATGCCGAATAACGGATGATCGCGGCGGAACGCGGGCAGACTGCGAACGGTGAAAATCAGCGCAACTACGAGCAGCGCAACCCCCACGATTCCGTACTCGACTGCGTTCTGCAGCAGCATATTATGCGCGGCTCGCGACCAGCCCATGTCGTAGGGCTGGAAGACTCTCAGGTACACTTGATCGTACGCCATCGCAAACGACCCACTGCCGGCGCCGACGAGCCAATGCAGCCGAAACGCAGCGAGACCGGCGCTCCAGATTCCTAGACGGCCCGAGCCACCGGTCGCCGAGGCCGAAAGAAATCGATGGAGCAGGTTTGCATTTCCGAGTGCTACGGCACCCACCGTAGCGGCCAACGCACCAATCTGCCAGCGTTCGCGCAGGGCTATCATAAAGTAACCGAACATGAGTGCGACGGCAACAAAGGCTTCACGCGAGGCCGCCAAACTCACGGCGTAGAGCAGGACGCCAATTGCTGCTATCCCGCCGAGTTTGAGCCCGACGTTGCGCGCGCGCACGGTTCCGACGGTAACCAGGGCAAGCGGCAGCAGTAAGCTATCCGCAAATTGGTTGATATCTAGGCGCTGATTACCGACGAGTAGGGGGACGCGGTCGGAGACCTCGTTGAGCAGTTGCTGCGCAGCGGTTGGATGTGCAAGTTCGTGGATGCCGAAAGCTGCCGCGGCGAGTCCGCCGCAGACGACTGCTGCAAAGACCAACTGTACGTCGCGCAGCCTCGCTGGGACGAGCGAGGCGATTGCATACAGAGATGCCAGTTGGACGAGGGTCGCGCTCTCGCGCGATGCATTGGTCGTGTTCATCGTCCAAAGCAGCGAGATGCACGACCAAAGCACGAATCCGGCCCAGGCTGCGAGCGCCGGGCCTGGCACGACGATCTTGCGAGTGCGAACCAACCACAAGAGCAGCGCCACGCCGGCGAGGCCGCCGCAAAGCCGCGCGACGGTCCCAAGCTCCGGCAGCGACAGCAGCAGATCGAAGGGTACCAGCATCGCGTAGGCGCCGTAGGGGAAGACCAACGGGTGCGTCCAGGCTAGCGCCAGCAGAGCCGGCAGCAGAGCGATGCCCACAGCAAGCAGCATCCCCATCGGATAGGTTGACGCGGCGTACGTCGCAACGGTAAGTACGATGCCCGTCGCAGCGAGCAGCAGCCACGCCCCTCGTAACGCCAGGGGGTCGGCGTACGACCGTTTCGCGATCACGTCGCGGGGCTCAGAATGCGCGTCGCGAGTTCCCCCAAACGCCGGCGAATGACCGTCGGGCTTGCGAACACAATCTTCTTCGAGTCGATCGCCATGATGCCGTCGGAGTACGACATCGTGTGCGCCCCGTGCGAGTCCCTAGTAGCCGCATCGCGGCGAAACGTCGATACGAGCTCTTCAGCGAACTCATGCTCGTTCAATTTCGTTACGCGGCTAAACACGATGGCATCGCCATAGGCCTTCGCGCAGTCTTGCGCGGGGCGGTACAGCCGGCCATCCGCGATAAACGGCATTCCAGCGGGACGGGACGAACGGATGTCCGTCTTGACGGGATTTGCGACGTGCGCCTTCCACGGCCCCAGAAGATCCCGGGCGTGGTAAAGAAACAAATTGAGATTCGAGTCGCGAGCCTTATGCGTGCAGAATAACCACCAAAGACCGTCGTGTTGCAGGATCGTGTTGTCGCACGTAGCGACGCCATCGATTAACGTGGCAACGCGTTCCCACTCGTAAGGAACGTCGAGCGCCCGGTAGAGCGCGACGCGGCGATCCTGCGCGCTCTCGGGGACCATATACCACGCGCCGGCGTGGGCGAAGACGTAGGGGTAGGAAAGGTGCGAGGACGAGCGCATGACGTCTCGCTCCTCGAGCACGTTTCCGCCGTCTTCTACCACCAGGCACGTGATAAAGCCGGTTTGGGTCGTGCGATCGACGCGTTCTCCAAGGATGCAGCGTCTGTCCGGCGGCCCGAAAACGAACGGATCGGCCAAGAACTCCGAGGAACGATCGCGCTCGCGCAGCCACTCGATCCGCGGACGATAGCTCTCCGAGAGAAAGCTTCCCGGCGAGCCGCGAATGAGCCCCACGCTCCAGCGAGCGTCGACGAAGAGATGCTCGTAGACGTGCGTTGTGAACGCGCGAGCGAGCCGCGCAGCCAGCGCGAGGGACGAGACCCGCGGAACGGGGCGGCCCGCCGGCGCTCGGGGAATTCCGGGGAACTTTCCCGACGCTAAGCGCATGTCGAGCGCGAGCGCCGGCCACCGGCTGCACTCCTCGAACGCAACTTCCATCGAACGCGCATAACTATAGAGCGACTTGAAGGTTCCACAGCGTATCGCCGTACACGACGCCCCGTTCCAGGCCCGCAACTCGATGGTAAACGTCGGCGAACCGGCACAGATCTCTCGCGCGCCCGGCAAGTCTCCCAAAGCGCCGCCGTCGCCGTCGCAGAAAAACCAATACGGCGTGCAGCCGAACGGCGCGGGATCGGCTACCGCGCTCGTCCGAAGGTCGACCACGAGATCGCACGTCGCGCTCGAAGGCCCGCTCGTCGAAAGCGGCACCGGGCGAAGCGCTTTACCGCCGAGGAGCCGTTTTGCGCTCCGAAAGCGTTCGCGCCGGAGATCGCGACTGAGTTCGCAAACCTCGACGGCGTTCCCATTTCTTAGCAGATCGATGCATTTGAGCTTCCAGTTAGGAATCCGCGGAGCGTCGACCAGAACCTTACAGTTCACGCGGAGTTGCTTTGCTGACGCAGAGGCGCCTGCGGCAGTGCAAAGTGCGATCCGCGGCCCAAGGCGTAGACCCTGAACCCGCAAGCCGACCAGGCCCGCTCCGGAAAAAAGTTGTGGCAATCGAGCAGTACGCGCGAGCGGACGATCGGCGCCAGCGCAACCGGATCGATGTTGCGAAAGGCATCGTGATCGACGGCTAACAAGATCGCATCGCTATCTTCGACCGCTTCTTCGACGCTACGGGCAGTGTTGGGGAGACGCGCGAGCGGATCGTACACCGACGTGTAAAACCCTCGCTCGTCCAAGAGATCGCGGATGCGTCGCGCCGGGCTTTCCCGTACATCGTCGACGTTGGCCTTATAGCTGGCGCCGAGAATCGCGATCTTTCGTTTGCCCTCGCCTTCGCCTACGAGGCTAACGACACGGCGAACGATGAGGTTTGGCATGCGCTCGTTGATCCGGCGAGACGCCTGGATCAGCTCGGTCGCAAAGGGATTCTGGTCGGCGAGAAAGAGTGGATCCACAGGTATGCAATGGCCACCCACCCCCGGGCCGGGCTTCAGAATGTTGACTCGTGGATGATTGTTGGCAAGCGCGATCGCCTGCCATACGTCGATATCGATCTCTTCGCAGAAGAGCGCGAGCTCGTTGGCGAAAGCGATGTTGACGTCGCGATACGTGTTTTCGATTACCTTGACGAACTCGGCCGTACGTAGATCCGTGAGGTGGATATCTCCGCTCACGAAGGAGGCGTAGAGATCCCTGGTTTTCTCCGCATCCTCGTGAGTTCGGCCGCCAACAATGCGATCGTTCTCCCGAAGCTCGCGCACGACGTCTCCGGGAAGGATTCGTTCGGGAGCGTGCGCGATGTGTACGTTAAGGAAGCTCTTTTCTGCGGCGCGAAGCGCTTGACGAACGACTCGCTCTGTCGTGCCGGGAGGCACCGTCGACTCCAGGACGATCAGCTGGCCGGACGAGACCGCGGCTGCGACCTCCGCGAGGGCTGTTTCGACGTGACGCATGTCCGGGCGCCCACCAGCCATCGGTGTCGGGACGCAGACGATATACGCTTCCGCAGGTTCGACCCGGTCGCAGACGACAAAACGTTCGTCCCGAAACGCCGAGCCAAGCAGTTCCGCGACATCGTCTGACAGAATGGCGCGGCCGGCGCGCAGCGCTTCGCGGAGATCGGCGTCGGTGTCGTACGCCAGCACCGTGTGCCCTGCGCCGGCTGCCAGCGCCGCGGTTGGAAGGCCGACGTAACCCAGCCCGATCACGCAAACTTTCATGATTGTATGATCAATCCCGCCAAGGCCGGCCCCGTTTGCTCGATGTTGAAGTGCCGCACGATATGCGTGCGGGCATTTCGCCCAAGCTCCGCACGCAAGTCCGCGTTCGCCAGGCGCTCTATCGCATCGGCGAAGCTCTTGGTGTCCCCGGCCGGCACGACGAAGCCTGAGGTACCGTCGAGGAGCTCAGGAATGCTGCCGGAGTTGGTCGCGATGCACGGCAGACCCGCGGCCATTGCCTCAATCAATGCAACGGGTATCCCCTCCATGCGACCGCCCCCGGCGCTGCGACTTGCCAACACGGCGACGTCGTATTCGCCGCGCCGTAAACTCTCCAGCAGCCGTGCGTGGTCGACGCGGCCTCGCAAGAAGACCCGGCGCGAAAGGCCGAGCTCGCAAATCCGACGCTCCAACTGCTGATAGAGGGGCCCGCTGCCGGCGATATCGCAGCGATACTCGACTTTTCGTTGCGCAGCGATTGCGAGGGCCTCGAGCAAGTCGAAGTGCCCCTTTTGCTCGATCAAATTCGCTGCGCAGAGCAGGCGCAGGGGCCCGGTGAAGCAACGTGGTTCGATCGCGGGGACCCGGACGCCAACGGGAACTCGCGCGACCTTCCGGCGGTGCTTCACCCCGATCAGCGCGGCGAGGTCACGACTCCCACGATCGGAGATCGTCCGGAGAAAGGCTGCGTTGGCGGCTTTACGCTCGAGCAGATTTCGTTCGTAAATGTCCCAGCGGTGGGCACTCGCGCTCCACGGAATACCCGTCAGCTGGGACGCGACAAGCGCGACGGTTGCGGGTGCCGACATCCAGTATGCATGAATATGGTCGACCTTCTCTAGTTCTACCGTGCGCGCCACCGCGAGAGCCCTCGGAAAAACGGCTAAGTTCTTAAGGAATACGCTCGGCCGGCTCGCTCCGACGAAGAGCAGTTTTACAACTCCGGCAATTCGCGTCGGATGCAAGCGAATCGTGCGAAACGCATCGATAATCGTCCTCCAGGAGAAGAGCGACTCTCGCACCGGCACTACGATCACTCGGTCGAAGTGCGGACGCAGTCCGTTCAGTTCGGCTCCCAGAAACGTCTCGGCACCGAAGCGAGGAAAGCGTGACGAAATGATTGCGACGGTCACGCGGCAATGCGATGGAGCAAGAACTCGCACCCCGTTTTGAACAGTATCGAGAGGTCCATCATCGGCGACCAATGCTCGATATAGAAGAGGTCGTATTCTAGGCGCTGACCGATCGCGGTTTGGTCGACATCTCGGTTCATGTAAACGTGCGACAGCCCAGTAATTCCGGGGCGAACGAGGTGGCGTTCGTCGTAGCGATCGATTGCGTCTCTAAAACGCTCGACGAAGACCGGGCGTTCGGGCCTCGGACCGACGATCGACATCTGCCCCCGCAGCACGTTGAATATCTGCGGCAACTCGTCCAGGCTGGTGCGGCGCAAGAACTTCCCGACGTTGGTAGCTCGACCGTCCTTCGCTTTCGCCCAGACCGCCCCGGTCGTCCGCTCGGCGTCTTGGTGCATCGAGCGAAACTTTAGCATGTTGAAAACGGAGCCGTCCTGCCCCACGCGTTCCTGCGCGAAGAGAACCGGGGCGCCGGATTCCAAATAGATCGCGATTGCCGCCACGAGCATCACGGGCCAGAAGATCGCAAGGCCCAACAGCGCAAGGCTCAAGTCGATGATGCCTTTATATACGTCGGCGCTCGGGTGGCAGCCAGGCGGCAAAACCGGAACGAGCACCGGCTCCCCACCCACGTGCTCGATCTCGAACTCTCCGCTGCCCGATAGTATTTCGCGAGAAGCGAACGCGATCCGTACGCGTTGGCGCGCCGCTGCGGCTATCAGTCGCTTCAAAACCTTATGTTCGGGAACCCGCATAAAAACTAAGCGATCCGCACCCCATTGCCGTGCCGACCATAGCCACCGGTCGTAGCGAGCCTTTGTCACCTTGTCTGGCCCACACGCATCGTCGGGCCACCCCGGGACTGGAATCAAAAGCGTTTCTACGCCCCGAGCGAGTCCCAGGCGGTTCTCCGCTGCCTGGATCTCATGCGGATCGCCCAAGAAAGCCACGCGAGGCCGAAGTTGCCCCTTACGGTCGCACCACCGGCGAAGCGTCGCACGAAACGTCCCGATCACCAACACGTTGATCGGGATCGTCGCGAGCAACAACAAACGCGACGTAGATATCTGAGGAAGCAGCGTATATAGAATCAGCTGGGGCGCGATCGCGAGCGTCGAAACGGCCGCAACCCAATAGTACTCGTCATGCCACGATGCGGCGAAAGATCGGCGATAGAATCCGGCGAACGCAAACACCGCAATCCAAATCGATCCCGAAGCAACCGTGGACTCGAGCGCAGCAACCGGCTCGATGGCACGGTGACCGACGCGCTCCAGAATCGCGACGGCGATAAAGGAAGACACGACGAGCATGACGAGATCGCCGGCCAATAGATGAGCCGCCAGGCGCGCGGGATATCGAACTAGTCTCTGCTGCGGCGTTGCGCTTTCGGCGAGCGCACTATCGGCGACTCCTTGCATCCCTCAATAATAGGGCAGCAAAGACCTTGGCTTAAAGTGCCGCTGGAACCGCTTTTAAACGAGGTTGTGCCCGGTTCTCATGGCACATTGGGCCCATCGCACCGGGCTACGCGAGCCCGCTGCGTATGGCGTAAGCGACTACTTGAGTGCGTGCAGTTACGTTGAGCTTTGCAAAGATGTGAGATATATGGTTCTTCACCGTCTTATCTGACAAGCCAAGGCGGCGGCTGATTTCTCGATTCGACAATCCCGCCGCGATCAAGCGGACGATATCGCCCTCGCGACGCGAAAGCTCGTTAGGCTCGCGCCGCCCGATTCCGGCGTGCTTGCGCAGAATCAGACCAACCAATCTCGGATCGACGTAAAGACTACCCGCGCTCATCGTCTTGACTGCCGCTACCAGCTCCTCGGGAAGAATATCCTTGACGATATATCCGTCGGCGCCGGCGGAGAAGGCTCTTTGCATGACCTCGGAGCTCAAGTGTTCCGAAAGCACGCCGATTCTGGCGCGCGGACAAGCTAAACGGCAGGTCCCGATCGTGTTGGACAGCGCGTCGAAACTCGTCTCCGAATCTAGCAAGATCAGGTTGGGAGCGGTCTTAACCAGCTCGTCGGCGGATACGGCCGCTCCATCGCCCACGACGGTAATGTTCGGATCGTGTTGCAATATGCTGCACAGAGCTTTGGCCACGAGAACCTGTTGCTGTATCACGTAGATGCGAGTACCTGCAAGATTTGCCGCCCGAGTTGGCGGCAAGGTCTCCGTCACAGCTGTAAAGGTCTTCATGCCTAGTCTCCCTCATGCATTAGTAGTGCGCCACCGTGTAGTCACAAGTATTACCGCGTATGGTATAAGCGCCTCATAACACTATATCCAAGGCTTTAAACCAAACCGGAAAAAGTCGCCCTGCGTTCGACGGCTCAACGCGCTGCTAAGCAAGATACGCCTCTGTTGACGGCACTCGTTCGCCGATTGGCGACCTCGCCCTTTCTGCGCCCAAATCATTTTGCAAAGAAGACAGTGGTAGTACGAAAGTACCATTACATACCGCTCTTTACGCCCTGCACGGGGATGGCCACTATAGGACCATCTGGGCTACTGAGTACGGAAAGAAACTTGAGCGAAAAGTCCCATTCTTTGGGCTTTATGGCGCTGCTTTCGGGACTTCTGACTCTACCGCAAAGCGGCGCTTTTGAAGTTCGATGAGTAGTAACAGACCGACAGATTTTTGCAGTAAGGAGCAATTGTTAAAATGAAGACCTCGTTGGTCCAGTGCGCGGCGGTCGCAACGATTACTTTAGGGATGCTTGCCGGGTGCAACGGCATCGGATCGCAGATGCCGAGCGTCGCTTCCAACGGAGGACCACAAGGCGCACTTGGAGCTCAGAGTACGAGCCTCGCCGCGATGATCGCCTTGACGACGCGGGAGCACATCATACCGAGCGTACATCCGAACGCCGGGAAATCTTGGATGGACCCC
>JBEKRW010000083.1:0-14847 GCA_049517595.1 Candidatus Cybelea sp.
TACTCCGAGCTCGAAGAGCTCAACTTGCGCGCGAAGCAGCAGCGCCAAGAGCGCGTTCCGCTTCACGCTCTGCAAGAACAGCGGCTAAGATATCTTGCCGACGAGCCGCGAATCAAAGCACTGACGGTGCTCTTCAGCGATCTGGAGGGCCGCCTGCACATGCTCGACTACGACAAGAAGTTCTTGCTCAAGTCGCACGACAATCTCACCTTCGACGGCTCCTCGATTCGTGGCTTTACGCCGCAGCGCGAAAGCGACTTGCGCCTATCGCTCGACTGGAGCGCGTTTTACTGGGGGCCGGCGGACATCTTCGGGCCCGGTAAAGTGCTCGTCTTCGGCGACGTCTTCGATCGCGATGGTAAGCCGTTTACCGGCGACATTCGCGGCTCGCTCAAGCAGTTTGCCAACGCCTGCTATGCGAAGGAAGGCTACGCGCTCAACGCGGCCAACGAAATCGAGGGTTTCCTCTTCAAAGGGCTCGACGCCGAGCGGCGCTATCACGAGACCGGAGCGTTCGAGTACGTCAATACCGGCGGCTACTACCACTCCTTACCCGGCGATCCGCTACGCGATTTTATCGACACGGTTGCCGAAGTGCAGCGCGCGATGGGCTTTCAAAATGAGAAGGACCACCCCGAGGTCGCGCCGTCGCAGTTCGAGATCAACTATAGCTACGGTGAGGTCGTTGCGGCCGCGGACCAGATCCAGCTGTACAAGCTGATCTGCCGGCAAGTTGCGACGAGGCTGGGAATGACCGCCAGCTTCATGCCCAAACCGGTCGTCGGCGTCAACGGCAGCGGGATGCACACCAACGTGTCGGTGAGCAAGAACGGCAAGAACCTCTTCTGGGACCCCAAAGGTCAGGAGCAGCTCAGCGCCTTCGGCTGGAAGTTCGTCGACCGCATCCTGACGCACGGCGACGAGCTCTGCCTGATGCTGAACTCAAGCGTGAACTCGTATCGTCGCCTCGACCCGCACTTCGAAGCGCCCAACCAGATCAAAGCTTCGGCGATCGATCGCGGCTCGATGGTACGCATTCCGATCGGCAACGAGCGCAGCATGCGCACCGAAGTTCGCTCGGTCGCGCCCGACGCAAATCCGTATATGGTGATGCTCGCGGTCTTTAAGACGGGCCTCGAGGGTACGACGAGCACGCTCAAAAACTTGCGCCAAGCCGACCGGTATCTGCCCGACAATATCTACGACGCGATGGCCGCGTTCCGGGCGTCAGAGTGGACCGGCAAGCTCCTGGGCGAGGATGTGAAGCAGCGCTACGCCGATCTCAAACAGGCGAGCGCCGACCGTTGCCCGCGGCTACTGGGCAGCTTCGTGAAAGCCCAAGAAGTGCAATACCACCACGAAGTCTACAACCAGTATCTGTGGAACCTATTCTAAAGAGTCGCGCTAGCGGTCGTGTGAGTTGCGAATCTGTTCAAGGGGTATCGCGATCACGCTGCCGCTGTCGCTTCCGATGATCAGCGTCGTGCCGACCACGATCGGCGAGCCGACGTTGAATGCGGTATGCATCTGCTTGTCGCCGATGACGCGACCGGTCTTAGCATCGAGCGCCCACAGATAACCGCCTAAGTCGCCGAAGTAAATGGTGTCGTCAACGTCGACGATGCCGCCCTTGACGGCACCTCGCGTCGGCGCCTCCCAGAGCAGCATGCCGCTGGCCGTGTCGAGCGCGTGCATCCAAGGCGTGACCGCGCTGCCGACGAAGAGCCGGCCTCCCTCGAGGAGCGGAATCGCGGCTTCGTTACGGATCGGAAGCGCGCCGCTCTCTAAGGCGACGTCCCACAAGCTTGCACCGCTGGTGGCGTCGAGCGCGTAGACTCGTTCCGCGGTTAGATCGCCGATGGCCGTCGACGTGTCGGGCAGCACCGGCGAGACGTAGTCGCAGAAGACGCGGCGCCCGTCGGTGACCGGTGGGCAGTCGCCGATTCCTGAAGCGCCTCGCGAAAATGGGCTGCGCCAGATGATGGATCCGCCGTCTGCGTGCAGCCGCCAGGCGGCGTTGCTGCCGACTCCGGTCGTGATGAAGTCGCCGTTACCGATGGGAAGAATCGCCGACATCGAGGCCATGGATCCCAGCCAGTGCTGAAAGCGCATCTCGCCGCTGGCCGGGTCGAGGCCGTTGATCCATCCGGCCCCGTCGTGCTCGATCAGCGTGCCGCCGATGATGGCGGGCGTCGGCATCGCCGAGCCGCTCACGGTAGTTTGCCAGCGCACGTTCCCGCTGAAACGGTCGAAACCGATGAGCGCGCTTGCGCCTTGGCCGACCATCACCGGCTCGGAGGGCGATGCGCTGCGGCTGGTTGGGTCGCCTTCACCGACGATGACCAAGTCGTTGTAAACTAGGGGCGCGCTCATGAGCGGATTCGCCACGCGCGCGCTCCACAACACCTTTCCGGTGGCGGCTTCGATGGCGTAGAGCGCGCCGTTGTTGTTTCCGACGTAGAGCGTACCGTCGACCATCGTTGGACTCGCCGAAATCTGTCCGCCGGTTTCCATCCGCCACGAGGCGTTAAGGGTGCCGTCGACGACGGCGTTGTTTTGTGGGCCCAGTCTAAACTGCGTCCACGCAAACGCAAGCGTCAAAACGATTCGGCCGGCTAGGGCGATCATTAACAGCAACTAGTTCCCGCCCTAGAGCCTCAATTCCATTCCGTCGTAGGCGATCTCGGCGCCCGCCTCGCGAACCTGCCGTGCGGCTGCCGATTCGGGATCGAGCATCGGATTGGAGTTGTTGAGGTGCGTGAAGATCACCCGCGTACCGGTGCCGCGCAGCCGTTCGAGCGAGCCGTCTTCACCGGCTACGGGCTGGTGCCCGAGCGATTCCGCGCGCTTCTCCATCAGACGTTGCGAGATCAACTCGTCGGACGTGTAAAACGTTCCATCCACGAACGCGATGCTCGCCGCCGCAATCGCGGCACGAAGCGTGGCGTCGATCGCGGCGAAGACCGGGGCGAAAAGCAAGCGATCCTTGCGGCCGAGGTCGGAGACTTCGTAGGCAACCACCGCGCCGGAGAGGCGGCGGCGCCCGTCGTAGCCGGGCGTCGTTCCCGGAACGGAAAAAGCTCGAACCGCCAGCTGATTGCCGACGACGTCGTCCTGGCTTGCGGCCTCGCAGGGTGCGTCGAGCGGAACCTCCAGCCAGCGATGCGGCGGCTGCAAAAAAGGAGCGCACGCCGGCTGAGCGGCGGCTATCGCGCGAACCACGGCGCTGGAGCGAACGAGGAAGGCGTGTTCGCCGGTCTGACGCAGCGTCACCAGCCCCCCAAGATGATCGACGTTCGCGTCGGTAACGAGTATGCCGCCGATCGGCGTGCCGCGCGTCGTGCGCGGCTGCAAGGGTGCGAAGGCTTCAATTTGCGGTCCGATGTCGGGCGAACAGTTGAGGAGAAGCCAATGCTCGCCGTCGGCAGTGACCGCCAGCCCGGACTGCGTTCGCTGCGGCGCCTGCCCCGCTCGGGCCGCCGAGCAGTTGTCGCAGGCGCAGTTCCACTGCGGCACGCCGCCGCCGGCCGCCGAACCGAGCACGCGAACGATCACGCGCGGCGATAGACCGGTTCGGATACCCCTTCGCGCAAAGAGGCCATGCTTGCATGATCCGGGCTGAGCGAACATGCTGGGTCGGTAACGCCGGCATCGCCGGTGATCAAGTACGCTTGGCAGCGGCAGCCGCCCCAATCAAGCTCGCGCCGATCGCACGAACGGCAGGGCTCGGGCATCCATTCCGTCCCTCGATACCGAGCGAACGGCGCAGAGTCGCGCCAGATCTCGACAAGCGAACGGTCTCGCACATTTTCAAACTCCAACGTCGTAATGGCGGCCGCCGCCGGGCACGGGAGCGCGTACCCGTTGGGCGTGACGGTGACAAACTGCCTTCCCCAGCCGTTCATGCATGGTTTGGGAAAATCACCGAAGTAGTCGGGAAGCACGTAGACGATCTCCATCTTGCCGCGTAAGCGCTCGCGGGCCGCGGCGACGACTTGCTCGCCACGGCGAACTTGTTCCAGCGTCGGCATCAGGGCGGTCCGGTTACGATACGCCCAGCCATAGAACTGCACGTTGGCTAGTTCGAGCCGCCGAATCTCCAGGCGCTGCGCGTAGTCGATGACATCCTCGATCGAATCGTGATTCAAACGGTGCAGCACGCAGTTGAGCGTGAGCGCAACGTCGCGCGAAAGCACGCGCTGGAGTGCCTCCAACTTCTTGTCGTGCACGACTGCGCCCGCGATGCGGTCGGCCAGTGGTGCTTGCGGCGCCTGAATGCTGATCTGCACGTGGTCGAGGCCGCCGCGTACCAAGCGGTCGAGCAGCGCGTCGTCGAGAAACGTCCCCTGCGTGATCAGATTCGTGTAGAGACCCGAGGCGGCCGCCGCCTCGACGAGCGCAACGAGGTCTGAGCGCAGCGTCGGTTCGCCGCCCGAGAAATGCGCTTGAACTACGCCGAGATCGGCGGCCTGTTGCAAAACGCGGCTCCACTGCTCGGTCGTCAGCTCGTCGCGATACGATCGCAGGTCCAGCGGGTTATAGCAGTACGGGCACTGCAGGTTGCAGCGATACGTCAACTCGCACAGCAGCGACAGCGGCCTCGGCGCGCTCACTGCACGAGTCCACGCGCTTCGAGGCGCTCGAAGAGTTCGACGATATCCTCGCGAGCGTGGTCGGCGCTTACGTCGAATCGCGCGGCCACCGCGGTGATGATCTCGGCGAGCGGCCGCGTTCCGTCGACGAGTTCCAGCGCCGCTGCTGCGGGAGCGTTGAGAACCAGCGCGCCTTCGGGGATGAGCAGCATCACGCTGCCGTTTCCGTCGTGACGTAGCTTTACGCCCTTGCCGAAGCGTGGGTGCGAGGTGGGCTTCATTTGAAAACTCCGCAGGCGAGCGCCGTTGCATCCAGGATGCACCAGAGAACGTCACATTTAAATCGCAGCGCTTCGACGCAGCGGCGCTCGATCTCGGGCGTCGTCGCTTCGCGCAGCACCCACGATAACGCCGACTCGGCATCCCGCTGCGCCAGCGGAATTCGGTTTTCAAAGTACGCCAAACCCGAGCGATCGATCCAAGGATACTTTTCGATAATCGCCGCGACTCTGGCCGTCATGACCGGTGGTCCGAAAAGCTCGGTGAGGGACGAGGCCACCGCTTCGATCCAGGGACGGCTGCGGGCGAACGTGACGTAGGCATCAACGGCAAACCGCGTCCCGGGTGCGACCGCACGTTCGGAGAGCACCTCGGCCTCATCGAGCCCGACGGCTCGCGCGAGCGCCAGCCATGAGACCGTGCCCCCCTCGCCGTCCGCGGCGCCGTCGTGATCGTAAATGCGCGAGATCCATGCCCGGCGATACGCTGCGGAGGGCAGGTTCGCCAGAATCGCCGCGTCTTTCACGGGAATCTGCTTTTGGTAGTAATAGCGATTCGCTACCCACGCTCGCACCGCGGCGCGGTCGAGCGTACCAGCGACAAGCCTCCGATGAAACGGGTGCTTGTCGTGGTAACGCTCCTCGCCGACGGCATAAAGCCGCGCGACGAGGCCGGAATCTGCCGTCGTTAGATCTTGGGTTCGCGCAGCGGCGCGCTAAGGTAAGCCGTTACCTCGGCGCCGAGCTGATGCTCTTGAAAATCGGGGCGCTCCCATGGCGCGCGTTTTTCTTTCATGTAGCTACTCCTTGGTGCTGAGCTCGTTCAAGTAGTATACAGTATGCTTTCTCCGGCCGCAGCCTTTATGCCCCGCCGCTGGAGTAGTCGGCCGCTCCGGCAAAGGGGCGCATGCTCGGGTAGGCAAGCTTTTGACGCATGAGCCGGCTGGGGATCCGAACGCGGTCTGCCAGCCGCAACAGGGCCAGGAGCTCGACGTGCCACCAGGTCATGTCGATTTCGAACCAACGCAGACCGTGGCGAGCCGAGAACGGAAAGGCGTGATGGTTGTTGTGCCAGCCTTCGCCGAAAGAAAGCAGCGCAACCCACCAGCAGTTCGTCGAGCAGTCCGTGGTTCGATAGGTTCGGTAGCCAAGCATGTGGGCGGCACTGTTGACCAGCCACGTGGAGTGATACGCGAACACGAGCCGCACGAAGACGCCCCAAACGACCCAGGCCCAGCCGCCGAAAAAGAAGAGCGCCCCCGCGAGCGCGAGTTGCAGCGGCAGGCCTAAGTGCTGCAACACTCGGTAGAATGGGTCGGCGTAGAGATCCGGAGCGTAACGCGCGATCTCTTCGTCGGACGGCATATCGACGTTCTGCTTGTAGAGCCAGTCGATATGAGCCCAGCGAAAGCCGAGCCGGATGTTATGCGGGTCGCCTTCGTCGTCGGCGTGGGCGTGATGCTTGCGATGAATCGCGACCCAACGAATTGGATCGCCCTGGAGCGCGAGCGTTCCGAATACGGCAAAGAGATATTCCAGCGGCTTGCGCAAGCGCACGCTGCGATGCGTCAACACGCGGTGATAGCACAGCGTCACGCCCAAGACGCCCGTCAGGTACGAAAGAATCGCCGCGACGGCGATATCCGAAAAATGGAAGAGCGCCGGCACGAAAGCGGCCAGCGCACCAATATGAATAACGCCGAGTCCTATACCCGTGCCGTACCGTGCCGCTCGATTCATCGCCCTCTCGTTCGTGGTCAACGCGCCCTTGTCATCCTGAGCTCCGTCGAAGGATCCTACGTATGAAAGAGAGCCTGCACGCGGCAGGCTCTCTTGTTTGCTAGTAGCGGTGTTAGCGATGCCTAACGGTATGAGTGCCGGCTGGCAAAACAATCGCGGCAATAAACCGGCTTGTCGCCTCGCGGCTGAAACGGAACCTCGGCAACGCCGCCACACTGGCTGCACGTGGCCTTGAACATTTCCCGTTGGCTGCTGCGGCCGCCGCCACCACCACCACCATTGGGCGAGCGACCAGCTTTGCGGGCCGCACGGCAGTCCGTGCAACGACTTGGCTTATTCGTAAAGCCCTTCATGGCGAAAAATTCTTGTTCGCCTGCGGTGAACGGGAACTGTTGTCCACAGTCAACGCAGGTAAGCATTTCGTCTGTATACATTTAGCGAGCGAATCTCCTAGATATTAGTAAGGTTGTTCTCCGGATCCGACTCGCTTCAGCCATTGGGACTTTGCGGACTTCGAAGCCTGGGTAACCCACCTACTATACACCATTCGGGGGCCAGCGTCACGGATTTGGCTCCTGGGCTGCCAGGAGCGTCCGCCGGTCAATCCGAACATACGTTCCGAAAATCCGGCCTCCGAGCTCGTCTCGGGCCCGGTGGTGGAGCGATGCCTCGCCCCACCTGGCTAGGGTTTCGCGACCCTTGCGGGACCAGCGAAACCGGCACCCACCTAGTCGAAAGGACGCTATGCCACCAAGTAAAACTAAGCGCGCCGTCAAAGACCGGCGCCCCAAGCGCAAGCCCTGCGGCTTCTGCACCGACCGGGCGATTGCGGTAAGCTACCGCGACACGGGCCGCCTCAAGAAGTACGTCTCCGAGCGCGGAAAGATCGTGCCGCGACGCATTTCGGGGAACTGCGCGAAGCACCAGCGGATGCTGACCGTAGCAGTCAAGCGGGCTCGCCTGATCGCTTTTCTGCCCTTCGGGTCCGAATAGCGGCCGTGAAGCTCGTTCTTTTTAGCGACGTCAAGGCGCTGGGTCGCAAAGGCGACGTCGTCGACGTCGCCGACGGCTACGCCCGCAACTTTTTGCTTCCGCGAAAGCTCGCCGGCGAGGCCGACAAAGGCGCCCTGGCACAGATCGAAGCCCAGCACAAAGCCCAAGCGCGGCGGGACGCAAACGAGCTGGCCGACGCTCAGGCGCTCGCAGGTCGTATCGAAGCCACAAAGCTCGCCGTGCGCGCGAAGGCCGGCGGCAACGGAAAGCTCTTTGGCGCCGTGACCAACGCCGATGTTGCCTCGGCGATCGCCGAAGCGCTCTCCATCGAGGTCGACCGGCATAAAATCGAGCTAACCGATCAAATCAAGGCGCTCGGGTCCTATCGGGTTGAGATCAAGCTTCACAAGAGCGTCGTCGCCAAGACCGTGGTGGACGTCGTGGCCGCCTAAGGAGCGTCTCCCGCGGTGCAACAGGTCTACGTAGCCCGCTTTCGCCGAAAGTTCGGTGCCGAAGATGAGTTGAGCCGGTACGTCAGCGCGCTTTACGAGATGCTCGCTTCGGTGATCGGCCAAGACAAGGTCGTATTACGGGCGGGCAAGGTTAGCGCTCTCAAGATGATGCGTTCGCAGAATCTGCCGGACCGGCTGTGCGGTCTGCAGCGTCTCGTATTCGAGGATCCGACGCTCGAGCGCGTTACGACGCGGGCGCAACAGCGCAAGACGATCGCCGAGATCGAAGAGGCGATGGCCGACGTCATCGCGCAACGCCACGCCGAAAACTCGATCGAGCGGCGGGTCAACGAGAAGATGGCCGAGCGGCACCAGGAGTACGTTAAAGACCTCAAGCTCGAAGCGCTGCGGGAGACGGGCGGCCCCGAGACGCCGGCGTCCCAAGCAAAATTCGACGAACTCGAAGCGCTCTCGCAGCGCGGGCTTTCCGTTTCGGCCCTCGCGCAGCTGCGCCCGCAAACGCTGCGCGACGTCGTCGGCCAAGAGTCGGCGATTCGGGCGCTGCTGGCGAAGATCAGCTCGCCGTATCCGCAGCACGCTATTCTTTACGGGCCGCCGGGTGTGGGCAAGACGACGGTCGCGCGTCTCGCGCTTGAGGTTGCAAAAATGCGTCCGTACACGCCGTTTGCAAAAGACGCACCGTTCGTCGAGGCGAGCGGGACGACGCTGCGCTGGGATCCACGTGAAACCGTCGACCCGCTTTTGGGCAGCGTCCACGATCCCATCTACCAAGGCAGCCGGCGCGAGTTCTCCGAGGCCGGGATCCCCGAGCCGAAGCTGGGATTGGTCACGCGAGCTCACGGCGGCGTCCTCTTCATCGACGAAATCGGCGAGATGGACGGACCGCTTCAATCGCGGCTGCTCAAGGTGCTCCTTCATCTTGATCGGCGCCACGACGCGCGAACCCGACGACATCGACCCGGCGGTCCGCTCGCGCTGCGCCGAGATTTTCTTCGCGCCGTTGTCGCAACACCAAATTCTTACGATCGTGCAAGGCGCCATTCGCCGGCTGGGCGCAAAAGCCGCGCGTGGCGTCGCCCAACTGATCGCATCGTACACGATCGAGGGGCGTAAGGCGGTGCAGATCGTTGCCGACGCTTACGGTCAAGCGCTCTATCGGCTTTACCCAAGCAAACAGCAGGCGGGAGCGATCAAGAGCCCGTCGATTCTCGAAGAGGACGTGCGCGCCGTCGTTCGCACGAGCAGGCTGGTGCGCGCCACGCAGGTGAAGGGGCGCAACAAGCGCGAGATCGGCAAGAGCTTTGGCCTGGGCGTGCTGCATCATTTGGGCAGCATCATCGAGATCGAAGCGGTCGCCTTTCCCGCCTCGCAGCCAGGCAAAGGGACGATTCGCTTCAACGATACGGCCGGTTCGATGGCCAAAGACTCCGTCTTCAACGCGACCAGCGTCATGCGCGCCGTTGCCGGCGTCGACGTCGCCAATTTCGATCTCCACATCAACGTCGTCGGCGGCGGAAACATCGACGGTCCTTCGGCCGGGCTCGCGATTTTTCTCGCGCTCTATTCGGCGGTTACCAAGACGCCGATCCCCCAAGACCTGGCGATCACCGGCGAACTCTCGATCCAAGGGAAGGTGCGCGGAGTGGGCGGCGTCATCGAGAAGCTGTACGCGGCCCGTCAGGCCGGCATGCGGCGAGTCCTCGTGCCCAAGGAAAACGCACGCGAGATCGACGCCAAGCTAAGCGGGCTGGAAGTGGTCCCGGTAACGAGCGTCGCGCAAGTGCTGCGAGACCTGTCCGAGCGCCGGCGCTAAGAGCCGCTCGCACCAGAGTGCCATAACGTGTGGCACACAACTCACGTAAATTTTTCCTTATGCACAAGCGACCCACAAGGCGTTCACCGGCGACGCGCGGGACAGCGGCTCGACGCTCATGACAGTCCAACCGCTTCGCTCAACGATCGATCGCATTCCGCCGAGCAACCTCGAGGCGGAGATGGCCGTGATCGGCTCCGTGCTGGTCGATCGCGAAATGCTCGCGGCCGTCGGCGAAATCGTTCGCCCCGCGGATTTCTACGCGCACGTTCACGAAACGATCTTCGCCGTGCTCCTCGATCTGTACGATCGCGGCGAGCCGGTCGACAAGATCACCGTCGGCGAGGAGCTTAAACGGCGCAACGTTTTGGAGCGCGTCGGCGGCCTCTCGTATATCAGTGCGCTCATGGATACGGTGCAGAGCGCCGGGTCGGCTCGCTATTATGCGACGATCGTTCGTGAGAAATCGCTCCTCCGCTCCCTGATTCACGCCGGCACGGAGATCACCCAGCTCGGCTTCGAGGGTGAAGAAGACGTTCCCGGAGCCCTCGACCGCTCGGCGCAACTCGTGTACACGATCGGCGAACGCCGCGGCATTACCGAGTTCATGCCGGTCAGCCGGCTGATGAAGGATGCGTTCGATCATATCGATCGGCTCTTTCATATGCGCGGCGATCGCACCGGACTCACGTCGGGCTTCCACGACATCGACGCGATGACGACGGGTTTCCAGGCCGGCAACTTCGTGATCGTCGCCGCGCGGCCGGGCATGGGCAAGACGTCGTTTGCGCTCAACATGGCGGTTGCCGCCGCACGCGAGTGCGGCGCGCCGATTGCGTTCTTCTCGTTGGAGATGTCGAACAACGAGTTGATTCAGCGTTTGATTTGCGCCGAAGCGCGCATCTCGATGAACGACATGCGCCGCGGCAACATTAAGCAGCATCAGTGGGAAGACATATCGCGGGCGATGGGCACGCTCAACGAACTGCCGATCTATCTCGACGACATGGGCGCGCTGACGATCGGCGACGTGCGCAGCCGATGCCGCCGTTTGAAGTCTACCGTCGGCCTGGCTGCGATCTTCATCGATTATCTTCAGCTGGTTCGCCCCGGCGTGCTCGCGCGCAATGCCAACCGCAACGAAGAGCTATCGGAGATCTGCCGCACGCTGAAAATAACGGCGAAGGATCTCGATGTACCGATCGTCGCACTGGCGCAACTCAACCGAGGCGTCGAGATTCGCAGCGAAAAACGCCCGATGCTTGCAGACCTTAGAGACAGTGGAAGTCTGGAGCAAGAAGCCGATGTCGTTGCATTCCTCTATCGCGACGGCTACTACAATCCTGAAACTCCGGAGCCCGACATGACCGAGTTCATCATTGCCAAACATCGCAACGGTCCGACCGGCTCGGTGAAGCTCCGCTTCCAACGCGAGTTCACGCTCTTCTTGCCGTACGCCGACGAGTCTCACTACCCAACACCCTAGCGGACGTAGGCCCGAGAAGGGACCGGCGCCGTAGCAGGCTAACAGTGTTAACCATGGTTATCGTTAGCCATGGGTAACAAAAGCTCGCCGGGCCTGCTTACGGTCGGATCCGACCGCTCCTCCTCGCGGGCTCGCGAGGACTACGTCAAGGCGATCTACCAACTCGGCGGAGGTGCTCCGGTGCGGGCCGCGGCGGTCGCCAGGTATCTCAACGTGAGCCGAGTCTCGGTGAGCAAGGCAAAGCGCCAGCTCGAGAGCGATGGTCTGTTGGAAGTGGATCCTGCGCCGGCGAAGCCGCTGCAGCTCAGCGGTAAGGGTCGGGCGCTTGCGATTGCGATGGTGCGCCGCCACCGTCTCCTCGAAACCTTTCTCCATCGATCCCTCGATCTGCCGCTGGAACGGGTGCACGCAGAGGCCGAGCGGATCGAACACGTGATTTCAGACGACCTCGCCCTGCGAATCGCGGCTTTCCTCGGCCAGCCCAGCAGCGATCCGCACGGGCATCCCATCCCCTACGACGACGCTCCAGCCACCGGCGTTGCGCTAAAGACGTTGGCGAGCGTTGCCGTGGGCGCGAGCGCGCGCGTCGTGAGCCTCGACGACCGCGACGACGAAGCCGTGGGCAAGTTTGCCGCGGCCGGCGTGCTTCCCGGAATAACGGTTCGCGTCGAACGGAGCGATCCGGCGAAGGTGCGCGTGCGTTGCGGAGAGCACGTCGTCTCGCTCCATCGCCGTCACGCGGAGATGGTACGCATTGCAACGTAGCTACGGCGTTGGAGCGCCCAGCCCGCGCGTAGTCGCCGCCGGACACGAGGCGCTTGCCGGAAATCGGCGCGGCCTGCGCGCGCTCTTGCCGTTTGCCGGCCCCGCGTTCGTAGCGTCGGTTGCGTATATGGACCCCGGCAACTTTGCGACCAACATTCAAGGCGGTGCCGCGTTCGGTTATCGGCTTCTGTGGGTCGTGGTCCTCGCAAACTTGATCGCCATGCTCTTACAAGGGCTTTCCGCGAAGCTCGGCATCGCGACCGGGAGGAATCTTGCCGAGCTCTCGCGCGATAACGCGCCCAAAGCGGTCGTGATTTCGATGTGGATCGTTAGCGAGGTCGGAGCGATGGCGACTGATCTCGCGGAGTTTCTCGGAGCAATCATCGGAATGTACTTGCTTTTCCACATTCCGATGTTGATCGGCGCCGTCATCACCGGCATCGTGACGTACGCGATACTAACGCTGCACCGGCACGGTTTTCGCACGATGGAAACCTTGATCGGATCGCTCGTCGGCATCATCGCCGTCTGTTACATCGTCGAAACGGTGCTGGCGAAACCGAACTGGCATCAAGTCCTCTATCACTCGTTCGTGCCGTGGATCGGCGGCCCATCGAGCCTCTTTCTTGCCGTCGGCATCGTCGGCGCGACCGTCATGCCGCACGCGATCTACCTGCACTCGGCCCTCACGCAGGACCGAATCGTCGCCAAGCACCGCCGCGACGTCGGGCGCATCGTACGCTTCTCGTACGTCGACGTGGCCGTCGCTTTAACCATTGCGGGATTGGTGAATCTCGCCATGATGTATATGGCGGCGGCGGTTTTTCATACGACCGGCCATGCCGCCGTCGCCGATATTGCGACGGCGTACCAAACGCTAACGCCGCTGCTCGGCAATCTCGCAGCGGTCGTCTTTTTGGTGGCGCTGATGGCTTCTGGCATCTCGAGCTCGGTCGTCGGCACGATGGCCGGTCAAGTAATCATGCAGAGTTTCGTCGGTTTCACCGTGCCGCTTTGGGTCCGCCGGGTGATTACGATGCTGCCGGCGGTCGCCGTCGTGGCCCTCGGGCTCAACGTCACGCAGACGCTGATCGTCAGCCAGGTAATATTGAGCTTCGTCTTGCCCGTACCGGTGATCGCGCTGGTGCTCTTGGGCTCGCACCGAAAAATCATGGGCGACCTGGTGAACCGCCCGCTCGTTACCGCGTTGGCCGCGTGCGCGGCCGCCGCGATTCTCTTCCTGAACGGCGTCCTAATCTGGACGACGTTGCATCCAGCCTAAATCGTAATACTCTGGTTTTCGACGCAGCCGATGCTTTGTGCGAGATACATCCGCGAGAGCTTGACGTACTCTTTCGAAGAGATCTCGATCCAGGCGGCGGCTTCGCCTTCCAAGGGTTTTTTCACCGTCGCGGGCGCACCCGCCGCAACGACGCGCGCCGGAATCGCCGCGTTTTGCCCGACGACGCTGCCGGCGGCAATCAACGTGCCCTCGCCGATCGTGCAGCCGTTAAGCAGCGTTGCGTTGCTGCCGATGAGCGCGTAACGCTCGATCGTGCAGTCTTCCATCACGGCGGAGTGACCGACGGTCACGTCGTCGCCGACGAACGTGCCGCCCCGTTCGCTGACGTGGACGACCGCGTTATCCTGAATCGACGTGCGCGCGCCGATTCGAATCGGTCCGTTGTCGCCGCGCAAAACGGTTCCGAACCAGATGCTGGACTCCTCGCCGACTTCGACGTCGCCGATCAGAACGGCGTTGGGCGCGATGAAGGCCGATGGGGCGATCTTTGGCCGCTTGCCTCGATACTCGATAATCATAAAACGATGCTTCGGAAATGCCCGCGTCGAACCTCGCGGCATGCACCGACATCGGACGCCGCTACGCGGCGTGAAGGCTACGCCGCATCCAAAACCGGACGATCCGAACTACACCGCCGTCAATTATGCGTACTCGGGCCGCACCGGCCACATCCATGAGGTCGTTGAAATTGCGGGCCGTGAGCTTGCCAAAGTGGGCTTCGACGATCGTAAGATCGTGTATTATCTACTCGACGACCTCGAGCTCGACGAGAGCGCCAAGCGGGGAACGTTTCACGACGTGCCCTAGGCGGCGGGCTACGGCGTTACGAGCGGATTTTTCCAAGCAAAGGCGCCGTTTGGATTGGGCGTAACCCAGACGATGAGATCCCAAATGGATGGAAAGTGGAAGATCGTCACGACCTGATTCGCACCGTCGACTTTGTTCATCGCAACCAGTGTCGACGCGCTCGGCCTATCGGGATCGCCGCCGGCCGCGGTGTAGTCCTGATCGGGCGTCCATTGATCGTATTTTAGCTGACCGGTTGCGCGGTCTTTCGAGACCCAGTGAATGTGGCCGTCGAACTCGACCCATCGGCCCGGATTGACGCCCCAGAGCTGCGGGCGCGACGCGCTGCCGCTCAGTAATATGGAGTAGTCGGCGCCGAGCAGCCTGCCGTTCTTGTCGTACCAAAGCTGGCTGGGATGGTGCGTGTCGCTCGATTGCCAACGCAAGTTGGCATAGCTGATGGCACCCGTTTCGTCCTCGGCGGTGTAATGGATATAGCCGGCCCTTTCGGCGTCGGCCGCCGTCGGATAATGGGCCGTCAGATAGCTGGAAATGTCGCTGACGAACGCGGTCTCCGAGGTGCTCAGCTGGCCGGTGTACGTGGCATTTTGGTCGGCC
>JBEKRW010000084.1:0-8963 GCA_049517595.1 Candidatus Cybelea sp.
CCGTCCCCGACGAAGCTCAGGGATTGACCGGCAAAATACCGCCGAAAGCCACGCGAAGCAAAGATGCTCGGCGCGCTGACCTTGCTAGCCATGAACCGGGGAGGATACCGCACCGTCACCGCTTAGTCAAGCGGCCGAAATCAAGTCTTTAGCGGCGCAAGAATTCGGCGAGCCCGACGCTGATGCGATCGACGAGCGTTTTGTGGTCCTCGGGATCGTTGCCGGCCCGGCCCGTAACGATGGCTTCGATTCCGGAAAGCGCGCCTTCAAAGGCGATGCGGGCACGGCGAGGGCCGATGCGCCGCCCCAGTGGGCGCAGCGTGCGTTCGCGCCAGCGCATGCGCTCGGGAATTTGGCCTCCGGGCCGAGCGGCCTCCCACAGGTAGCCGCTTTCGGTTGCTAGTGCCGAGAACAGAGCGACTGCCGCTCCACGGTTCTCTGCAAAAAGCTCGTGCGCAATCTGTAACGCGGCGGCGACGTTGCCTTCCACCAGTGCGCTGGCAAACTTGTAGGCCTTCGGATCGCCGATCGTCAGCGTTTCGCGCTCGAGATCGGCCAGTGCGATCCTCTTCCCCGTCAGCGCGAGCTTTTCGAGGTCGTTGCGAACGGTCGTTAAATCGGCCTCGCTGCGCGCCAGCTCGGCGACGGCGCGTGGCTCGGCCGTTGCCTGTAAGCGTTGGAGCGTCTCGGTGACAAAACGCGCGCGCGTCTGCTCGTCGGCCGTCGTATCGATGCGCAAGGCCGCGCGCCCCGCCAAGCTGCCCAACGACTGCGGGCGCGCGCTGCGCGGCGGGAGCAAGTCGCTAACCAGCAGCGTGTTGCCTTCAGGCACCTCTTGCGTCACCGCGAACAGCGCGCGTCGCGGATCGGCGCGCAGGCTCTGCGCCTCGCTCACGACGACGACGCGCCGGTCGGCAAGGAACGGCATCGCCTGGACCGCCTCACGAAGGCGAGCCATATCGCCGAGGTCGTCAGCCCCGAATCGCGAGAGATTGAGGTCGCGCACCTCGGGCGGCAGTAACCGGTCGAGTAAAACGTCCATAGCTCGCTCGGCCAGCGCGCGCTCCGTCCCCTCGACGATGACGAGCTTGCCGATCGCCGGCGGCTTATCGAGGAAGTCGAAAAACTTCACGCGCCGTATATTCTAATGATGCCGAACTCCGACCCTCATCGCGAACTCTTCATTTTGGGCTTGCTGCGTCGCCAGCCGCTCTCGGCCTATGCCGTCGATAAGATCATACGCGATCACCTCCCGCTCTATCGGCGCTTTCGCAGTGGGAACCTCTATCAATTCGTCGAGCGTCTGTCGCAAGGCGGCTTACTTTTGCGACGTAGCGTCGCCGCGCGTCGCGGACCGCGCGAGTGCAAGGTGGCGTACCGGTTGTCCAGCGCCGGCGAGGCGCGCTTTCGCGAGCTGCTGCGCCGCGTGATCGTCGACGTTCAGTCGAGTGACGCCGCCCTGGAGACGGCGTTCGTGCTGCTAGGACAGTTAGCGCGCGACGAGGCGCTCGGGCTCATGCAGGACCGCATGCGAGAGATCGAAGCGCACGAGCGGCGCCTCAAACGATTGTTCGGCGAGGCTCGGGAACGCGGAGGCGCCGGGCATTTCGCGGCGGCACACGCCTACCATCGAGCGAGCAGCGAGCGTCGCTTCTTACAAGACGCGCTCAAGCGGCTAAACGATCGGAAATGGGAGCCCGGTTGGGTTCTGGACGACGGCCCCATAACCGACGTCAAAAAAGTCATAACGTGAGGAACACGTGCACGCCGATCAGCGTTCCGACGATGCACGTGATCGCAATGTGCCACCGCCGCAACACCGCGCGGTAGCCGCCGGGCGCCTGTAGATTGAGGCCGACGAACACTTGGAGGCATAGGCCGCCGAACGCAAGCGTCGCAATCCACAGATTCGTGCTGCGCAGCGCGCCCATCCCGCCCATGGCGAACATGCCGTGAATCGCGCCCGCCGCGAGCACCGCGTAGCCCAGTGCGAAATGCGGCCGCATCCGTTTTACGAGCGCGCCGGAAGCGAAACGACGAAGGCACCAGCCAACTAAAGCGGTCGATCCAAACAACACAACGGCTAACCACGCCGCTCCATCTCCCGTGCCGGTCATTCTCGCACTATAGGCGTTTTCCGACCGGCGCGGCCGGGAATGCAACGTGAATTTACTCCTAGGAGAACTAATCAGGAGTCGAAACCGCAAGCCGTTCCAGCCGGCAACGGCAAAGGGATGCTCGTGCACCTCACCGCCTTTTCGCTTCGTAACCCCGTCGCGGTTACGCTCTTCTTTGTCCTGGTCGTGGTGTTGGGAATGCTGGCCGTCGGGCGCATGGGTCGCAGCATCTTGCCCCCGATCTCACTGCCGGTCGTCAGCGTCACCGCATCCTACCCCGGCGCGAGCTCCAACGAAGTCGAACGCCTCCTCGTCGAGCCAATGGAAGCGGAGATTCAAGGGCTCCCGGATATTTCGCGAGTCTCCGTATCGGCGCAAAATGGTGGCGCCGAAATCGTCGCTCAATTTCGCTTCGGAAGCAACCTCGAAACCGATCGCGCGAACGTACAGAACGCCGTCGAGGCGGCGCGCGCAGATATGCCCGTCGATCTCCCTCCCCCCGTCGTCTCGAAAGACGACCCGACGCAAGCGCCGATCTTAGAGGAATCCATCTCCTCCGTCCTCGTCTCGCCGGCCGGCCTGGCCGCGCTTCTCGCGCGGCGCATCATACCGCTTCTTCGGGCAACCAGCGGCGTGGGGACTGTCGAGAGCTCCGGAGCGGTTACCCCTCAGTTCACGGTGCGTCCGCGCATCGGTGCATTGGACGCACTGGGTGCGACGCCACTCGACGTCGTTCGCGCGCTCGCGGCCGGAAACGATCTGCTGCCGGGCGGCCTGCGCCGCTCGAAGATTGCCGAAGCGACGATCGGCATCGATTCGTCCATGACGTCGGCAGCGCAAATCTCGCAGCTTCCGGTTGCGATCCCAGGATCGTTACCCGCCCGGGTCGCCGACGTTGCGTCGGTGACCGACGGTTATGCGGACCGCACCGTCCTTTCGCGCGTCGACGGCGACGAAGCAGTCCTCGTCTCAGTCACGCAGGCGCAACGTACCGATTCCTTCGCGACGATCTCGGCGGTCCGGCGAGCCTTTGCCCAGCTCGAGCGACGCTATCCTTTCGTGCGCTTTGAAGAGCTGCGTACCGACCAGCCGTACACCGACGCGGCGGTCGATGGCGTTCTGCAAACCCTGGGGGAAGGCGTGATCCTAACTACCCTCGTGATGCTGCTTTTTCTTCACGCGTGGAGAAATGCGCTGATCTCGGCCATTTCGATTCCCACCTCACTCTGTGCAGCGTTTGCGACGATGTGGGCGGCCGGCTTCAACCTCAACGTCCTCTCGCTGATGGGCCTGTCGCTTACGATCGGGATATTGGTCGACGACTCGATCGTCATCATCGAAGCTATCCAGCGAGCCGCGCTGCGCGGACTTCCAGGTGACGAGGCCGCTCTGACGGGACGCAAAGAGCTAGGCGGCGCGGCGTTTGCGATTACATTAGTTGACGTTGCCGTGTTCTTGCCGATCGGCATGACGACCGGAATCGTGGGCGAGTTCATGCGCGAGTTTGCGCTCGTCATCGTTTTTGCCACGGCCTTTTCTCTATTGGTGTCGTGTACCCTCACGCCCGTGCTAAGCGCGCGATGGGCGCTGATACGCAACGCGGTAACTCCGAAGGAACTGCCGTGGACGATGCGCGGCGAGCCATTTCGGCGCGCCGTTGCTGCGTGGCACGCGACGATCGACGGCTTCAATGCGTGGGAGAGCAGCCTGGCGCGCCGGTATGCCGAGCGCTGGCTTCCGGCGGCGATCCGTCACCGCCGCACCATCGCGGCGGTGACGGCAGTGGCGTGCGCCGCATCCTTCGCACCCCTTCTCCTTGGGTGGATTCCGGCAGAGTTCTCGCCACCGGTAAATCGCGGCGAGCTCAACTTCGATCTGACGATGCCGCCGGGGACGCCGCTCGAAGCAACCGATGCGGCGGCGCAGCGAATCGCGCAGACGCTCCTGCAAGACCGGTCCATTCGGCACGTCGAGAGCAGTGCGGGCCAGTCGTTTAACGGAAGCGCCGACGTCTTTGCAAGCAACGTTGCGCGGATCGGCATCGTCTTAGAGGATCCGAGCGCTGACGGCCAGCCGGTGGAAGGCCGAGTCCGGTCGCTCGCAGCGATTCTGCCGTCGGCATCGCTCGCCGGTGCGGGAAAGGGCATGGGCGGAGTGCCGGCGGTAAGCTACGATCTCGGCGGCGATCCCGCGCTCATTGACGAGGCGGCGCGTCGCGTCGCGACGGCACTACGTCAAAACCCGCTCGCCGCCGACGTCCGCACGAGCGACCTCGGATTACAACGGCATTTGACCGTAGAGATTGACTTCGGCAAGAGCCGGCTTCTCGATCTCTCACCTGACGACGTTGCTCAGACTGCCCGGCTCGCGACCGGCGGCGCCATCGCCACGAAAGCGCGGCTCGACTCGGGCTTAGTAAACGTCGTAGTACAAGCCGGCGAATCGAGCATGGGAAGCCTCGACGCTCTCCAACGATTTCAAGTTCGCAGCGCCGAAAATGCGCGTATCCCGCTCGGCGACGTGACGCGCATTCAAGCGGGATACGAACCGACGATCATCCAACGCGAGAACGGCGAGCGTGTCGTTTCGGTAAGCGCAAACGCCGCGGGCGATGCGCCGATCAGCCTTTTGACGTCCTCCGTTGGGCGCGTGCTGCGCGATCCGAACTTCCTTCCGTCCGGGACACGGATCGAGCCACGAGGCGATATCGCGCAGTTTCTAGACACCGTCGCGCGGATGCTGCTGGCGCTCGGCCTATCGATCGTGGCCGTGTACGTAGTCCTAGCGATTCTCTATCGCAGCTACACGTTGCCGCTGGTCGTCATGCTCACGGTGCCACTCGCGTCGATCGGCGCGTTTGGGAGCCTCTTCTTCCTCAACGTGCTGCACGCAATGTTGCCCGGCCTCGCGATCCTGAAGGCGCAGACGCTCAACCTTTACTCGATGCTGGGGATCATCATGCTCGTCGGGTTGGTCGCCAAGAACGGCATTCTACTGGTCGAATATGCCGAACGCGCCGTAAGGGACGGCGTGCCGCCGGCGCTCGCCATGACGCAAGCCGCCAAGATGCGGCTTCGGCCGATTTTGATGACGACGTTCGCCATGATCGCGGGGATGCTTCCCCTCGCCCTGGGAGAGACCGTGGGCGCGGAATACCGCAAAGCGTTAGGAACCGTCGTGATCGGCGGCCTCTCGACGTCCTTGCTGCTTACTCTGTTCGTCGTTCCGATCGTCTACCTTTGGCATCGCGAAGGACGCCTGCGCCGCGAAAGGCCGACCGTTATTGAACTGTCACATACTTTGTTACCACGACGACGCGCTTAGCATCGACGCGATCCGCTTGCGTCACTACGCCGTAGACGTAGAGTACTGCGCCCGGGATGACGTCGGAGAGACTGCCCATAACGACCGGCGTATCGTCGGGAAAAAATAAGACGACCTGTTTGCCGGTGGCTTTCGAAAGCGTATCGGTTTGTCGCGCTAGAAGTTCGGCGTACAGCGTGCTGCGCTCGACCCGCCGTACGCGAACCTCGATCTGAACGCTTTGGCCGATCGCGGCCTGGGAGAGTTGTGAGGGCGACATCGGAATCGGCGGAGGCCCCATTTGCGCCAAAACCGGCGATGCAGCGGCCCAAAACGCCATGCTAACCGCGAGAGCGTAAAAACATTTCATAGGCGAATCCTATTTCAGGCCCGCGGTCCCCGCAAGGATGCCGGCGCGACATATTACTTCGCCTGGAACTAAATCGCGACTTTAGGCTCGAGGCGCAACCGCGGGCGCAACTCCAGGTCGGGGATCGACTCGACGTACGGTGACCGGACGATGCCGCACTCGGTCACGAATGCCGCGATCAGGTGCCCCGGCGTTACGTCGAACGCCGGATTATAGACGGCTGCACCATCGGGCGCGACGCGCCGGCCGGCAAACGAGCTGACTTCTTCGGCATCGCGCTCTTCGATTGGGATTTCGTCCCCGCTGCCGATCGCGAAGTCGAACGTCGACCGCGGCGCGGCAATGTAAAACGGGATCCCGTGATGGGCCGCCAGGATCGCGAGGGCGTAGGTCCCGATCTTGTTGGCGGTGTCGCCGTTGCTCGCGATGCGATCGGCGCCGGCAATCACCAGATCGATGCCCTTTCGTTTCATGGCGATGGCCGCTGCGGAGTCGGCCATCAGCACCGCGTCCACGCCAGCCTGTTGCAACTCGAGATAGTTCAGGCGGGCGCCCTGCAAGAGCGGCCGCGTCTCACAGGCAAAGACGTGAGGCTTCTTGGCGCCCCGCTGCGCGGCGATGATCACGCCGAGTGCGGTGCCCCCGCCGGCGGTTGCAAGCGGTCCCGTGTTGCAGATCGTCACGATCCGCGCGTTCTTCGGAATCAACTCGAAGCCGTTCTCGGCAATCGCCTTATCGATGGCAATCTGTTCCTCATGGATCGCCTTGGCTTCTTTAAGCGGGTCGGCGGCACCGAGAACGCGGTCGACCGCCCATGCGAGGTTCACGGCCGTCGGCCGCGCATCGCGCACGCGACGAGCTTCTCGAAGAAAGCGCGCGTCATCAGAGATGCTCCGGCGAAGCAGCGCCACGCCGTACGCCGCGAATACGCCGATGCAGGGCGCTCCGCGGATTGCGAGGCTCTTGATTGCGCCTTCGATGTCGGCGACCGTTTGCGCGCGCTCGTAACGCACTTCGCGCGGCAGCATGCGTTGATCGAGATAGCGCACGCCATCGCCATCCCAAGCGACCGGGATGAATTCGTTCACTGTTCTAGCTGCGGAAGCCGGCGCGCGGTGCGTCGACGGTCAGCGTTAGCAACGAGGCCGCGGCCAAGCCCGCTGCATACCCTTTATCGCCGTCCTTGGGATCCGCGCGTTCTTCGGCCTGCAAGGGCGTGTCGGTGGTGAGCACGCCAAAGCCGATCGGAACGCCGGTAACGAGTTGAACGTCCATGATGCCGCGCGCGCATTCGCCGGCGACAAAGTCGAAGTGCGGCGTCTCGCCGCGAATGACGGCGCCCAGCGCGACCAGCGCGTCGAACCGGTCGGTACCGATCAGATTTCGGCACGCGAGTGGCAGCTCGAAACAACCGGGAACGTTAAACACGCCGACGTGCTCCTCGGCGACGCGACAGTCGCGTAACGCTCGTTTGGCCCCGTCGACGAGGCGCTCCGCGATGTCGGCGTGGAAACGCGCCACGACGATCGCAAAACGCCGCCCAGCGCAATCGGGCTTTACAACTCCGCTCGCGCCGTTCGGCTTCACGATGCGGCGACTTCGTCGAGCATGTGGCCGAGTTTCGAGCGCTTCGTGTCGATGTAGTGTTTGTTGTGCTCCGTCGGCGTCGTCTGCAGCGGCATTCGTCCCACGATCTTGAGCCCGTATCCCTCGAGCCCAAAGATCTTTTTGGGGTTGTTCGTGATCAGGCGCATCTCTTTGACACCGAGGTCGGCGAGAATCTGCGAACCGATCCCGTAATCCCGTTTGTCGATCGGCAAACCCAGCGCGAGATTGGCTTCGACGGTGTCGGCGCCGCGGTCTTGAAGTTCGTAGGCTCGCAGCTTGTCGGCCAGCCCGATGCCGCGACCTTCCTGTCGCAAGTACAGAAAGACGCCGCGGCCCTGTTGCGCGATCAGTTCCATCGCGGCATCGCGCTGAGCGGCGCAATCGCAGCGAATCGAGTGCAAAGCGTCGCCGGTCATGCACTCGGAGTGGACGCGCACGAGAATATCTTTGCCCTCGCCGATATCTCCCATCACCAGAGCGACGTGTGTGTTTTCGTCGATCGCGGTGCCATAGGCGATCCCCGTATAGCCTCCAAATACCGTGGGCAGGTCGAACTCGGCGATCTTTCGCACGAGCTTCTCGGTCCGCATCCGATACGCGATGAGATCCTTCACGGTAACCAGTTTGAGACCGTGGCGGTCGGCGTAACCGCGCAGGCCCTCCAGGCGTTCCATCGTTCCGTCGTCGGCCATGATTTCGCAGATGACGCCGGCGGGAAAGAGTCCGGCGAGCCGCGCTAAATCCACGGCCGCTTCGGTCTGTCCGGCACGCACGAGCACGCCGCCTTCGCGTGCGCGAAGCGGAAACGTGTGCCCGGGCCGCAGGAAGTCGGCCGGCTTTGCTTCGGGATCTAGCAGACGTTTGATCGTCGCGGCACGGTCGTACGCAGAAATTCCCGTCGTCGTTAGTCCACGCGCTTCGACCGACACGGTAAACGCGGTCTCGTGGACGGCGGTATTGTCGCGCACCATTTGCGGTATGTGAAGCTCGTCGAGCCGGGCGCCGGGCATCGGCACGCAGATCAATCCGCCGGCGTGCTTACGCATGAAGTTGATCGCGTCAGGCGTAACCAGCTGCGCGGCCATTACGAGATCGCCTTCGTTTTCGCGGTCCTCGTCGTCGAGGACGACGACCATCCTCCCAGCCCTTACGTCGGCGATGGCGCCGTCGATCGAGTCGAACGGGCTGCCGGCCTCGCTCAGCTGCTCGCCAAGAGAAGGAAAGACAGCGGCTAGCCGCTGGAGGGTCCGGTACGAAGGGTCGCGCCGGCCGGCGCGAAGCAAGGATATCGCCGACTCGGTCAAACCCGCGCTGTCGGCGACTTCCGCAGCCGTCAGCCGCGCCTCATCCATTGCCGAGTTTAGAAGATCCGCAAAGCGGCCCATACTCCAAGCCTAGCCTGGACTTTACAAATGTCAAGCCGCCGCAGGAGGCAAGCGCGGCGCGGGGATAGCTCTAGCTGGGGGTCGAGCCTTGCACCACCGTAGCGAAGGTGCGAAACAGCGTCTGAAGATTTATGCCGAACAGCTGGACGCCGGAAAAAGCGACAATAGCGATCAAGGCGA
>JBEKRW010000085.1:0-8924 GCA_049517595.1 Candidatus Cybelea sp.
GACGGTTCGGGCCACATCTTCGCGGGGAAACTCGAAGTGCCGGCACCGTCGGAGTTTAGTCAGTGGTTTGACGTTAGCGGCCTGTCCGTCAACTCATCGGCGGAGATGACCGTCGGCGAACACACCTACGAGTTGGATGCCAATCGCTGGGGCTACAAGTTCGCCTACCTTCGGGGTTCCCTCGACGCAGAGGTTTCATACACGACCTCAGGCGCCGATTGGGCCGGATTCAACGACTACGACTGGACGCAGGACAAGACGCTGCAGTATAAGTTTGCCTTCGCGAACCGAGGCAACCCGCTCGAGTTCGGTTACTACGGTGCGCGCGGCTCCTGGCCGCTGACCGAAGGCGGATTCGATCAGTATTACACCAATGCTTTCTACGCTCAGCGCGACCCGGTCAACGGCGTGCCCGGCTTCCTTGCGACGTATCAGATGAATCACGACACCAATCCGGGCATGGGCGCGCCGCCGGCGGGCAGCAACGGCGTTTCCTATGAACTCTACGACAATATCGGTTCGCGCGGCCTCGTTGCCGTCGGCGAACAGCTCACCAACGACGGGCTCGGGAATCACACGCAGATCGGGAACATCGACGCCTCGTACCACGTCACGCGCTTCATCATTCTCTACGCCGAAGAAGCGTTGAGCGTCGGCCAGAAGCCGACGTGGAACGGGTTGATCTGGTTTGCGCTGCCGACGGGTCCGCTGTGGCCGTCCGACCTGTCGCCGCAGTAAAGGGCCGCACGTCCGTGCGGCCCTTATCGAGCTCTTAATCGAGCTCTTATTTGTATCCTTGCACGCAAGACTCGCTGGCGTTGCTGTACATCGGCTGCGTCGAATAGGATTTCTTGCCGAACGTCACGTTCTGGACGTTATACCATGCGCAGGCATCGCCGATTTCGCCGGCTTCGAAGCTATACCAGCCGGTATCCGGGACCGGATCGGTGATCGACTCGCCGTACTCGTGGCCGGCGACGATGGTCACGCCTTCGTCGGTGCCGCTCTCATCCTTGGGAGGCGCAATGTCGTTGGAACCGCACGAGATACCGGCATCGGGCATATAAGGTAGGTTGGTGTAAGAAACGACCTTCGCGCCGTCTTGCACGCTGCTGTGATACGCGCAGAAACCCGTGCCGAAGCCTTGCGTATTGTGGCCGTGCGGCGTTGCCACGATGTACGACGCATTGACGTCGTAGCCAAACTTCGCTACGCCATTAAGCGACTCTTGCGCGACTTGGGCGTCGTTCGGACTCGTGGGAACGGGGTTCTTTTCGTCAAACCAGACGCCGCCTTGCTGCCCCTTCGGGTTGGTGATGTAGTTTTTCTGGCTACTGACGATGTCGTAGTACTGGGTGTAAATATTGTTGTGAAGACTTCCACCCTCGACCTTAGTATATTCCTTGAGGAGCGGCGCTACTTTGTCGGGATCACCGTACTTCTTGTAGCCCCAAAAAATCACGTAAACTTTGGGCTTGAGGAGCACGGGGCCGCCGTAATAGCTGAAAAGAAGACCGCTGTACGCATCGCTGCCGGCACCGGCCGTGCGCGTGCGGGCCGCGTCACGGGTCGGCATATAATGTATGAGGTGCGTCGCGCCGGCTTGAGCCGGCACTGTCGAACCGGTGGTGGGCGACGTGTTGCCGTTCATGGCACAGCCCACGAGCGCGAGCGTTGCGGCGCATCCTAAAATGCCGGCAAGTCGCGGGTACCTATCCATACGCAATCAACCTCTATGTAGCTCCAACCGGAGAGCAGTAAAGGATTGGCCTTCAGCGCCAGCTCTGCCCCGCCCTGCGGCCTCCCGAACCGTACTCAGGGCGCGGGCGTGGCCGTGAAGACCGCCGGCGAAACCGCAGCGTTGGGATGGTACCTGGTGAACGTCAGAGTGCCGTCGACGCTGTAGCCGGGGAAGCGCGCCGAGATATTGGCTTTCGCGGGCAGACGGAACGTGCCGGCGTTGAGATACGTCTGGTCGAAGCTCATGCTGCCGCCATTGGTGTAGGCCCATTGCGCGCGGCTAACCAGCGCTGATGCGTCGTTGACCGTCAGCGTGATGCTCTTCACGCGGCTGCCCTGTTTCTTAGGAACGAACGTGTAGGTCGAGATCGTGCCGTTGTCGGTGCCGGGCGTAATCGTGTACTGCCCTATTGCTTCGTCGTAGGTCGGCGTCGACGTGGCCAGGTCTTTGAATCGGCTCAGCTCTCCCGAAACGTTCTGAAACTGAATAGAGCGCCGCGGCTTGAGATAATACACGGTACCGTCGTAGTTCTTGTGAATCGGAATCAAGACGTGCAGCGTCGCCGACAACTGTGCCGACGCCGTGTACGATTGGAGCGTCGGATTGGGGTTAACCGCTCGCTTCAGAAGGTCGATCGACGCCGCCGTCTGCGCAATACCGGCGGCTTGCATTGCGATGATGGCGGCGAGAGCGGCCGCCGCGCTAGTAATGCTTCTCATAACAAGTTGATTTTAGCTTCGCCACGCGCGGACCTGTGTCGCGCTGCGACAAAAACAACAGCAGCAATCGCGTAGAGACGTTCTCTAAATACGCATAGCATTGCAAGCAACGGCGTAACAATGTCTTATTAGACAAAGGTAAGATTTGCGCTCCATTGAAAAGCACGCGACGCCGAGCACTTACGCCGCGCCACCGAGACAGCCGGCTACTTCACAGGAGAATCTTTGAAACAAATGCGCATAGGAATTGCGCCGGCGACTTGTCTTGCCCTAGGGGCCGCGTTGTTCGCCGGTTGTTCCTCGACTCCCGGAGCGGGTTCACTTCCCGGCTCTCCAGTTGCACAACAATCGATCGTCCAACATGCCGGTGCCCCGCACTGGATGTATCCGACACGGAAGATCAAGCCGATGGATCTCTTGAAGCTGCAGGCAGACGGTAAGATCCTGTCGCCGGTTACGCAAGCCGCGGCGAAGTGGGAATACAAGAGCGTTGCAAGCGGAGCGCGCCCGGTATTCCACAAGGTCCACAGCGGGATCGCTCCCACGATGTGGGTGTCGAGCTCGGGTTACAGCTATCTCATCGGATTGAACGCCAAGAACAAGACGGTTGCTGCGATCGACGCCGGAGCGAACGGCTGCTATAGTGCGACGACCGTTAAGGTCGACCACCAGCGCAACGTTTGGCTGGCGTGCCAAGTCAACTCGACGTTCAACGTGGGCGCCGCGCAGGAATACAGTGGCAGCGGAGCGCTCCTCAACACGTATAACGCCGGCTGCCCGAGCAACATTCCGGCCAGTCAATGCGCGCTGTTCTATAGCGATACCGTGGACCAAGCTGAGAACGCAAATCACGTTTTCGTCGGCCTGGCTTACTACGCGTCGTGCTATGGCTATTACATCTGCACCGACGTCCAAGGCGGCGGTGTGGAGTACTGGAATGCGGGCCAGGCATCGGCGCAGCCGACGGTCAACCCGTTTAACCTCTCCGGAATCACGCTCTACGGCTCGGGATATTTCGACGTAGACGCTTCGGACGACATCTACTACACGTACTACGGCTGCGAGAATGCCTACCCGTATACGTGCGGCAACGGACTCGCCGAGTACGCGAACGCGGCTTCGGCGTCCGGTGCGCAAACCGTGCTGCTTCCTCCCGGTTCGATCGGGTTCTTCGGCAGCGTGAACATTTCGAATCACGGTAAAGTCCTCAACGTGCTCGACCAGAATACGCGTTCGATAACGCAGTACGCGCTGCCGTGGACGGGAACGCCCCTGCGGACGCTCGGCCCGACGAAAAGCAACTCATTCGGCTACGGCGACCCGGTCGCCGGCGGCTTCAATCACAACGACTCACAGATGATCGTCGGGGACGCCTATGGCTGGCTCGACGGAATCACAGTGAAGTCTAACTCGGCCAAGATTCGCACGACTCCGGACTGCTCCGGCGGTTGCGACGGCGCGGCCTACACCCCTTCGGACAAGTAGGGCCGAGAAGCGAGGCGGGGTCCGATTTCACCGGACCTCGTCTCTCTCGAGTTGTTCCCGACCTTTTCCCAACGATTTCTCACGCGGTTAGTAAGCTGCATTCAGCGCAGCGATGTTGCCGCGCGAGAAAGGCTGAAAATGAGCGACGAGAAGAAAGAGGAAGCGCTGGATAACGTAAGCGGTGGCATCTCGACCCACCCGTTTCCGATCAAGGACAAGCCCAGACCCTTCCCCCCAACCCATCCCGTAGGTCCCACCAATCCAGTCGGCAAGTAGAACAGCCGGGTCGGCTAAAGCGTAGCCACGGCATGGCGGACGCCCCCGCTCTTGGCGCGGGCGTCGCTATTGCGAAACCGAGGTTGACGTCGATGTGCTCGGCGACGTGCTAATGCCCGACGAATCATCCCGCGTGAAAGCGTGGAACAACGTCACCGCGACGAATAGGATCAATACCAAAAGAAGTAACGCACGCATGGCGTGCCTCTAGGCGGTGCGAGAGTTCCAATCCTTCTGTGAATTAAATTTCATAATTACGCGATGAATGAACTCGTCATCTTTAACCGGCAATCGCTCGCCCGCCGTTACAAGCTCAACGCGAAGACGGTGGAACGCTAACCGTTACGCCGGGTAGAATACCAACCCTAGGGTTGAGTCCTCTCCTGAGTACCTTCTGCGGAAAGACACCCTTAGGATAACGCCAAAAGCCAAGCCGGCCGCCGTACTCCCCGTCCTGCACCATAAGTCGATTGCCCTGAATCCATGATTGCGCTCCCGGGGTACCATAGCCATCGAGCGCCGTCGTACCCACGACGTTTGCTTCCGACCCCGACACCCTTATCCGGAACAACTCACCTTGCCCGGGGTCGGCAATCGTCATGTGTTTGCCGTCCCATTGAACCGCCCCAGGCGACGCAAGACCCATGTCGACCGTAAGAGGCATTATGTCGCTGCCGCCCTTTGGAATCTCTCCAAATACAAAGTCCTCAGTGGTATAGGTCTCTCCATCCACAAATAAATTACCGGCGTCATCGTAACCGCAATAAAAATATTTGTTGAAGCCGGACCCCGAGTAAAACGTTGGCTGGCCCTTGGCGCCGGTGAAGATGGCCACATTGCCGTCATCGAAAGAGTGATTTGCGACGGCGAGGTTTCCGGTTACGGGGTCGACCGAACAGCCGTACGGAAGTCCGTCACCGTCGTCGATCAAGGTCTCGATAGGCTGCGTACCCCCATGCGCGTACTCGTAAAGCCCCCCTTCGCCCTGCGCAATCGTTATAAATACGTCGCCTTCGGAATCCGCGCAAAGCCCCTTTGCTTCTGAGATCGCCAATGTTCCCACCAGCTTGTCGCCGGGGTAAGAAAAGACGACCACCCTCTCTTTGCCGTCAGACACATAGAGCAAATCCTCGCCCTTTGCTTCAGGCAACATCCACGACTTGCCGCTTAGTGCGTGCTGCGTGATCTCCGAGGTTTGCGGCGTCGCGCCGGGCGTGCCGACCGGTGGCTGCAATCCAGCGCACCCCGCGAGCAACGCTGCCGCGCAGCCTAGCGCGAAACCGCCAAAACCAACCTTCATCATCTACCTCCTGAAGCTCGAGCGCATCGACTGCTGTCACGGTTCGGCGGAGCGTGCTAGCCGCCTAGGGCGCGGATTGCAGACGGCCTTTTACGAAGTATTCGTCGGGTCGCGCGTCGGCCGCTTCGTTGGGCTTTGCGAGATGGATCTCGTGGCCGCAACATCGCGGATGCGGTCGCAGCGCCAAAGGCTGCTCCGTCCGCGGCAAGAAAATAAGGGAAATCACGTGCGCGCCCGTAGCTCAAACTGGATAGAGCAGGGGACTCCTAAGCCCAAGGTTGCCAGTTCGATTCTGGCCGGGCGCACCATTACTGTTTCGGGCTGACGGTTACCCCGAACGGCCGGTCGACGCCGTGGGTGAACATGGCGGTGGCCTTGCCCCCGCCCGGGTAGCTCCAAGTGCCGACGGCGCCGCCGTAGCTAGCGCCGACGATTCCGTCGATGACGTGCAACTGCGAACCCAACTTGTAAATCCACAACGGCCCCGACGGGTGGGTGTCTTCGGGGTAATCGAGCAGGAGCTCGTCGACGTAGTAGGCCTGCCCGTGGATTAAGCTCACGCGATACAGGTAATAGGCGTCAATCACGAAGTATTGGCCATCCCACGCGATGCCGCTGAGGTCCCAGTTCTGGGCCCCCTTGGAGCCCGGCACGGTGACGTTGATGAGCCGCGTGCCGCCGTGCGGTAACCACGCGAGGCCGGTTTTGTGGCCGTAGGAGTAACCGTTGGAAGCGAGCAGGTTACCGCTGCTGTCATACGCGGCGGCAGAAAAGTTGAGGATCTGCGAGTCGGTGTAGCGCGTGGGCTGGCCGCTCCCCGGTGGCCAGATGACGATATCGCCCTCCTGCGACGAGTCGCCGTTATCCGCGACGGCTAAGTCTCCGGTCGTCGGGTCGATCGTGCAGGTATAGGGCGAGTAGGGCGAATCGCTGAACGTCTTGATCGGTTTGCGAGCGCCGTGTGCGTACTCGAGAATCTGCTCGGCGGCGTGATCGGTAATGTACACGTTGCCGCCGCCGTCAACGCACTCGCCCATCGGCTGCGTGAAATTCGTGAGCACGCCGACCAACTTTTGGTTCGACGCGGTATAGACCGTCACTTCGTTATCGACGTTCGAAACGTAAACCAGGTCTTGGTTCGTCAGGCCGCTCGCCATCCACGGACGGTGCGCCGTCATCGCGCTGGGCAACGCATCGTGCAATTGTGACGCGACGCAACCCGAGAGCCCGACAAGCAATGCGAGAAGCAAAGGGCTACCTATTATGCTGAATTTCATTTGCTGATCGCTGCTCCGACCGGCGTAATGTCGGTCGAGTTGTTGTAAGCCTGCGCGGCCCCGCCGGCGGGATACGACCAGATATAAGTGGTGCTGGCCATCGAGCCGCAGAAGTCGTTATCCGAGCCGGCGATCGTCTTGTTGAAGATTACCCCCTGCACGAGGTCGCAGATCCCGCCTCCACTGTAGCCGAGAAACGTCGTGCTGCCGGTGATCCTGGCCGCGTGCCCGACCGGATTCAAGGCGTAGACGCAGCTGGCATACGTGTTGGCGCAGGATTGATCCCCAACGACCAGGTCGGTAGCAGACGGATTCCACTGCACCATGCCCGGGAAGTAGATCGTGCCGCCGGATACCGCGAGGGGGTAGGCTGCCGCATGGCCTCTGGGGAGTTCGGAGAGCATGAAGGTGCCGTTTGCGGCGCGCCCGTCGAAGAAGAGATTCCCGCGGACGTCGTAGCCGCCGAAGTTATAGTAGTACTGCTTGGGATTCGTAATGCTCAGCGGCGAACCCGACCCCCCTTTGTAAAGCAGTACTGCGCCTTGCCCACCGCTGCCGTTGAAGAGTTCCATTACGGCGAGAGTGCCGGTCTTATTGTCCCACGCGCACCCTACGGGATAGCCGTCCGAAATGGCCAGCTCGTTTTCGAGCTGGCCGTGGTGCGTGACCTCATAAACCTCTGCTGCGTTGGTGTCGGTGATCCAGACGTCGCCATGCGCGTTGGAGCACTCGCCTTGCGGCTGATCGAACCCGGTAATCGTGGACAAGAGTTGGAGCGTCGAGAGATTATAGATGTAAACCGACGCCGTGCCGGAGTCAGAGACGAAGAGCAGCGGCCCCTTTGCTTTTGCTAGCGCCGGTGAATACCACGATGGCTGTCGTTCGGGATGCGCAGGTGCGGCCCAGCGCGCAACCGAGGTCGTGAGGCGCAACGGACCTGCGCCGTCCGGCGGGACGGGCGCGTTGCCGCCGCCGCATGCGGAGCTGCCGGCAAGTCCAATCAGCGCCGCGAGCGTGGGTCGAACGAATCGCGAGCACATCATTGCTTCAGGCTGATCACGACGCCGTCCGGGCCGTCGAGATGGGTGGTGATCTCGTAATAAGGGTCGCCGCCCGCCGGATATTTCCAATAACCGACAAAGGGACCGCTGTTTTGGTTTCCGCCGCCGCCAACGACTTGTGTGGCGGGTCCTTTCGGCGTTCGGCGATAGAGCCAAATCTCGCCCACGGAGCCGGTTCCCCCGGAAAGCTGTAGTTCGTCGATCTCCTGCGCCTTGATGTTGATGGTATAGCGATATAACTGGTCTAAAACCACCACGACCCAGTACTTCCCATCGTAGTTGATGCTATCGACGGAAGGCCAACCCGAGGAGAACTGCGTGTTCGGAAGGTCGACGCTTAAGAGCTTAGAGCTCTTTCTTGGCAAATAGTAGAACACCGTCTCGTCAAAGTAGCCGTAGTACTCATACTCGCCGTCCGCGATCAGCAGGTTACCACGATCGTCGTAACCGAGGCTGCTGACGCGCCCGTCGTTGCTCGCGTAATAGACCGGTTTGCCTTTGGCCCGTAGATAGATCGCGACGTTACCGGTGTCGTCGCCGTAGCCGGAGTACGTCGTATCTTCGTAGTTTGCGATGGCAAGATTGCCGGTCGTCGGATCGACGGCGCAGCCGGTCGGATGGAAGCCTCTATCCGGGATCCTTCGCAGCGGCTTGGCACTACCGTGCGCGTACTCCACGAGCGCTTTCTCCGAATAGTCGGCAATGTAGACGTCGCCTGCGGAGTCGACGCACTCACCCTGGGGTTGCTTGAAGTCGGTGAGGACGCCGGCGAGCGTGTGCTGCCAATACCGGTAGACGCTGACCAATCCGTTGGCGTCGGTGACGTAGAGGAGGGTTTCGTTCTTGAGACCCACGTCCATCCACGAGCGCCCGCGCTCCGCGGTGGCGTGCGTCGCCTGAGCGGGGGCGAGAGCCGGCGGATTGCCGGCGCACGCAGCCAATGCAGCCGCTGCGGTTATTGCGAACAGCGAGATCCTCACGACGATTGCTCCTTTGCCGACGCGGCGATCAAAAAAAAGTTCGACCGTCGCCCTTCGACTCCGCTTGGGGGGAGAAAGGGGGTGG
>JBEKRW010000086.1:0-8789 GCA_049517595.1 Candidatus Cybelea sp.
CTGATCGACGCGCCGCCCGACGACCTGACGGTCGATCAGGTCGCCGCGATCGCGAAGGATTACGAATGCATCGTCCTCCACACGAGCACTCCCTCGTTTAACAACGACGCTCGCTTCGCGGCCCGCATTAAGGAAGATAATCCCAAGGCGCTGGTCGGCATGGTCGGCGCACACGTCGGGATTCTGCCGGAGCAGTCACTCAAGCTTGCGCCGGCGGTCGACTGGGTGGGCGTTGGCGAGTTCGACTACACCTGCGTTGACATCGCGTCGGGCAAGCCGTTGAACGAAGTCGACGGCATCGCCTATCGCGAGAACGGGCAAGTCGTGCGCACGCCCGAGCGTCCGATCATCATGGACATGGAAGCTTTTCCATCGGTGCTCGACGTGTATCGTCGCGATCTCACGATCCCCCACTACTTCAACGGTTACCTGCAGCACCCGTATCTCTCGTTCTACACCGGACGAGGCTGCAAGTCGAAATGCACCTTCTGCCTGTGGCCGCAGACGATCGGCGGGCACCTTTATCGCGTGCGCAGCGTCGACAGCGTCGAAGCGGAGATGAAGCGCGCCAAAGCGATGTTCCCGGAGGTCAAGGAGTTTTTCTTCGACGATGACACGCTGACCGACAACATCCCGCGCGTCGAAGAGATCGCGCGGCGGCTCGGCAAGCTCGGAATCACCTGGTCGTGCAACGCTAAGCCGAACGTGCCGCGCGCGACGATCGAGATCATGAAAGCCAACGGCCTGCGCCTGTTCCTCGTCGGCTACGAGTCGGGCAACCAGCAGGTGCTCAACAACATGAAGAAGGGTACGCGCCTCGACATCATCCGCCGCTTCTCCAAAGATTGCCGCGAGTTGGGCGTCAAGATCCACGGCACGTTCATCCTCGGCATGCCGGGCGAAACGCTGGAGACGATCCAGGAGACGATTAACTTCGCCTGCGAGATGGATCCTGAGAGCATCCAGGTTTCGCTGGCCGCGCCGTATCCCGGCACGTACCTGTACAAACAGGCGACGGAGAACGGCTGGCTGGAAGCGCAGAGCGAAGAGTTGGTTGACACGCACGGCGTGCAGCACGCCGCGCTCAACTATCCGGGACTTACCTCGGAGATGATCTTTCAGGGCGTCGACGAGTTCTATCGGCGCTTCTACTTCCGTCCCCGCAAGATGGTCTCGTTGCTAGGAGGCATGATCGGCGATCGCCACGTGATGAAGCGGCGCCTGCGTGAGGGTGTCGAGTTCTTCCACTTTCTACGCGAGCGCAAACGCGAAGAGAAGGCGGCATCCAGGGAGCGCGTTCCGGCTTCAGTCTAGTCTACGTGCCCAGCGTAAGAATCGAAGCGCTGTAGGGCGGAAGCTTCAGCGGGACGGTCGTTCCAACGGTGCCGAGGCTGCGCTTTGCCGGGCCGATCCATTTATTCTCTTTCGATTCGTCGTATTGCGTCTTGCCGTAGACGGAAAGCGTTGCCGTAAAGCTGCTCTTGCCGGAACCGGCGATGCGCGCGTCGACTGACGTGGCTTTTAGCGTGTTGTTGAAGAGCGCGAACGCGTAGCCGTCTTTCAGCTCGTAGCCGTAGGCGCGAACGGAATCGCCCAGCGACTCGGGTACGGCGACGCGGCGCACCTGCGATCCTGCCGGAATCTCGCTTGCGAAGAGTGCCATCACGCGCGCGGTTGGAAACGGCGTTCCGCCCGGGATCTTCGGCGTGTTGGCGCAGCTCTCGTACGGGTTGGGCAGGCCGTCCGAGAAGAGCGCTTCGCTGCCGAAGTGCTGCCAGCCGTAAAGCTTCTTCGAATAGTCGCCGCTTTCGTCGCAGCTGCCGTAGGCGAGCCACCAGGTTGCCATTGGCACGCCGGCGCGCTGAAGCGTGCCGAGCATCTGTCCCAGGAAGAGCCCGTTGACGATCGAGACCGACTGCTTTCCTTCGGCCGCAGAGTCGTTATTGAACTCTCCGAGATAGATCGGCACGCTTTTGGAGACGTGCGCAGCGTGCATCTGCGCTCGCAGACCGGCGAGGTCACCCGCGAAGTTGTCGATGGCTGCTCCAAGCAGCTCTTCATCGCTATCTTTCTTGTACTCGGGGTAATAGTGTAGTTCGACGAAATCAAACGGCTGCGCTTGGCGCAACACGACCTCGTTCCAGGCCGTATCGCTGGGCAGATCGACGACGACGCCGAGTTCGGCGTTGGGATTTGCTTTTTTCACTGCTGGATAGTAGCCGGTGCGGACGGCGTCCGAGTAGGTCACGGGATCGTGCGGGCTCTTGTGCAGATCGTACTCCCACGAACCGTAGACCTCGTTGCCGACAGTCCAATACAGCACGTTATACCTGCGGCTCTTCGCTTCCGACACCCACGCGGCGGCTTCGCTCGGCTGACCGCCGGCATTGCACGCGCGATTGCTCCCATAGTTGAGGGTGATCGCGATGTCGAGGTCCAACGGACGCGCAACGTGGGTCATCAAGTTGTCGAACGTTGCGCCGGGCGTGATGGAGCCCATGCTGTCGCAGATCGAGCCGCCGTGCTCCCAGTGATACGCGTCGGATTCCGAGCCGCCCGGAAAACGCACGAGCTTGATGCCGGTCTTGCGCAGCGACGGATTGACGAAGGTGCTGCGGAAGTTGTACCAGGTGGCGAGCGAAGCGCCGTAAACCCCGGCGCCGACGGCCGGTCCGGTCGATTTTGCGTTCAACTCGATCACGGGTGTCTGCGCGTTTGGCGCCACGGCTTGCGCCGGCGCGCTGGGAATGCTGCGAGGCCCGCAGGACGTAGCGGCGACTGCCGCCAGAATCCCGATAAGAAGTGCTCGATATCGCATTTGGACCTTTTCGCCGGTCGGGCCGCAGGCGCTTTGGCGATGGAAGGCCGCATTCGATTTGACCGAACGTACGTTCGCATGATAGAGTCGGTAACGTGATGAGGTGCGGCAAGTGAGCTGGCTTTCACGGATGCGCTCCTCACTCAGTCGCGCGCGCGAGGTCTTCTCGGCCGTCGCCAGCCTGGGCGCCGCGCAGCGCCCTCTGACCCCCGAGTTTTGGGACGAGCTCGAGGAGATGCTCATCGTCGCCGATTTCGGCGTCCCGACGACCTCGAAGATCGTCACCGGGCTCCAGACCGTCGCGAAACAGGAAGACTGGAAGACCAGCGATCAGGTCGTGGCGCGCTTCCGTAAAGACGTCGAGCGGTTTCTCACGCTGCCGGGAGCGGAGCTGACTCTGGAACCGGCGCCGGCCGTGATGTTGATCGTCGGCGTCAACGGCAGCGGCAAGACGACGACGATCGGCAAGCTCGCAGCGCGGTTGCACAAAATGAAGAAGCGCGTGCTGCTGGTTGCCGGCGACACATTCCGCGCCGCCGCCGCCGAGCAGCTCGTCGTATGGGCCGAGCGCAGCAGCAGCACGGTCGTTCGCGGTGCCGAAGGCGCAGATCCGGCCTCGGTCGTTTTCGACGGCATCCGCGCTGCGAAAGCGCGCGGCTTCGACGTCGTGCTCGTCGATACGGCGGGGCGGCTGCAGACGAAAGCCAATTTGATGGAAGAGTTGAAGAAGGTGCGCCGCGTGATCGAGCGCGAGCTTGACGGGCCCCCGGCGGAGACGCTGCTGGTCGTTGACGGGACGAGCGGTCAGAACGCCATATCTCAGGCAAAACTCTTCAACGCCGCGACGCAACTCACGGGCATCGTCGTTACGAAGCTCGACTCCACCGCAAAAGGCGGAGTGCTCGTGGCTATCGTCGACGAGCTGGAGATTCCGATCAAGCTGGTTGGGCTGGGTGAAGGCACGGACGACTTACGAGACTTCTCGCCGGCCGAATTCATCGACGCGCTCTTCGACGAGGCGGAGACGGCCGCAACATCGTGAGCGGCTGTTAGCAAAATGCCATACCCTTGGCACTCGGCGATGAGAGCGTGATATGTAGGTGCCAAGAACGCAAGAGAAAGGAACATCAATGGCTGCAGAAGACGAACGACAACTCGCCCTCGCCAACGCGCTCACTCAAATCGAGCGCCAGTTCGGCAAAGGCTCGATCATGCGCATGGGAGATTTTCAGGAGCGCATGGGCTTCGAGGTCGTGCCGACCGGCTCGATCGCGCTCGATTTAGCGCTCGGCGTGGGAGGGCTCCCCCGTGGCCGAATCGTCGAGATCTACGGCCCCGAGTCGAGCGGCAAGACGACGCTGGCCTTGCATGCCATCGCCGAGGCGCAAAAGACCGGCGGCACGGCCGCCTTCATCGACGTCGAGCATGCGCTCGACCCCAACTATGCCGCGGCGCTCGGAGTCGACCTCGACAACCTGCTGGTCTCGCAGCCGGACACCGGAGAGCAGGCGCTCGAGATCGCCGAGATGCTCACGCGAAGCAATGCGGTCGACGTGGTCGTCGTCGACTCGGTCGCCGCGCTCGTGACCCGTGCCGAGCTGGAAGGGGATATGGGCGACGCGCACGTCGGCTTGCAGGCCAGGCTGATGTCGCAGGCGCTGCGCAAGCTAACCGCCGCAATCTCTCGCAGCAAGACCGTGATGATCTTCATCAATCAGCTGCGCGAAAAAGTCGGCATCATGTTCGGAAATCCCGAAACGACCTCGGGCGGCCGGGCGCTGAAGTTCTATGCATCGGTGCGCCTCGACGTCCGCAAGCTCGAAACGATCAAGGTAGGTCAAGACAGCATCGGCACGCGCACGCGCGTCAAGGTCGTCAAGAACAAGTGCGCTCCGCCCTTCCGGCAAGCCGAGTTCGACATCACCTACGGCCACGGAATCTCGAAGGTGGGCTCGATCCTCGACGTGGCGCTCGATCAAAACATCGTCGGCAAGAGCGGCTCTTGGTACACCTACGGCGAGCAGCGCATCGGCCAAGGGCGCGAAAACGCCAAAACCTTCCTCGAAGAGCATTCGGACGTTGCCATCGAGCTCGAAAGCAAGATTCGCGAAGCGCTCGCCCCCGTTCGACCGCCTCTCGACTCCGCTCAGGGCGACAAAGCTCGAGATGACAAGAAGGCATCGAGTAACGGCAAGGCACCGGCCGTCGCAGCAGCAGACTAGCCCTTCGCCGTCGCTCAGGACAGGCTCCGTCGAAGGATCAGGATGACAAGAAAAGCATATTGTGCCGCGCTGGGGATGCTGGCGCGGCAACGTCTCACCGAAGCGCAACTTTGGCAGCGTCTCGAGCGCAAAGGCTTCGACGATGCGGTGGTGCGCGAGACGGTGGAGCGCTGCAAGCGCGAGGGGTTCGTCGACGATCGCCTCTACGCAACGCTCTACGTCGAGCGAAAGCGGAAGGCAGTCGGCGACTGCCGGCTCGTCGGTGAGTTGGTGCGCAAAGGAATCGATGGCGACGCGGCCACCGGCGCCGTCGCATCACTCGAGAACGACGAAGCATCGCGTTGCCGGAGCGCCTTCGATCGCCTGCACGACAAGAAGCCCGATCTGGCGTATCCGTCGGCAGCGCGCCGTTTGGAGCGGCTCGGTTTTCCCGCCGCGACGATTTACTGCGTTTTACGCGAGCACGCCGGCAAGCACGGGCCGTTAGCTGCGGAAAAAGAAGCCATAACGTAGCTGTCCCAATCGCTTTGCGGCTAGGGCACTCGTTCCGGCATGCCCACGCAAACGATAGTTCTAGCCGACGACGATCGTGCAATTCGCGAGCTGTTAACGCACCATCTCGAGCGTGAAGGTTTCGCGGTCGTCGGCGTTGCCGACGGGAACTCGGCTCTTCGTTTGGCGCGCGGTGCCGCCGATTTGCTCGTGCTCGACGTTGGACTTCCCGGCGTCGATGGCTACGACGTCGCGCGCACGCTTCGGCGTGAAGATCGTACCGTGCCGATCGTGATGGTGACCGGCCGCTGCGACGACTTGGATCGCGTCGTCGGCTTCGAACTCGGCGCCGATGACTATCTGTGCAAACCGTTCTCCCCGCGCGAACTGGTGGTGCGCGTAAAGGCGATTCTGCGGCGCGCCGGTCGTCCCGTTGTGCCGGCGGGTCCGCTGCTGCGCTTTGGACGCCTCGAAATCGATCCGGCGGCGCGTGAGGCGCGCGTCGACGGCACCGACGTTAAGCTCAAGCCACGCGAGTTCGCGCTCTTGATGGAGTTTGCGGGTAATCCGGGCGTGGCGCTCTCGAGAGATTGGCTGCTTCAGCGCGTCTGGGGCTTCGACTTCAACGGCGACGAGCGAACGGTCGACGTCCACGTCCACCGGCTGCGCACGAAAATCGAAGAACCGTGGAAGCTGGCGCCGATGCTGCGGACCGTCCACGGATTCGGCTATAAGTTTCTTACAGCCGCGGGGCAGTGACGCCGGCATGCTCGATCTCAAACAGCTTGCAAGCTCCATTGGCGAGCGCGCGGTGCTTCCAACGGTAGGCCACGAGCTGCGCACGCCGCTGACCTCGATCTGCGGCTACCTCGAAACCGTGCTCGACGGTGAGATCGATGCCTGCACGTCGCGCCGGTTTCTCGAAACCGCACGGCTCGAAGCCCTTCGCCTCGGCCGGCTGATCGACGGTATGCTGGAAGTGTCGATGCTAGACGTTGTGCTGCCGGCGCTGTCGCGCGAATGCGACGTAGTCGAACAGATTCGCGCGACGATCGACATCATCGCGCCGATTGCGCGCAAGCGCGACGTGACCATTCGGACGCGGGCGCCAAAGCGCGCCGTCGCTCGCCTGGATGCCGACGAATGCGTTCACGCCCTCTCCAACCTCGTCGAAAACTCGGTGAAGCACGGCAGCGAGCACGGCACCGTCAAGGTCGCGTGCCGCCGGGTTGGCCAGTTCGTAGAGGTAACCGTGGAAGACGACGGCAGCGGCGTGGATCCGGCGGAGCGAAAAGCGATCTTTACGATGGGCGTCCGTGGCGCGGGCACGGATCGAACGGGTAGCGGCATCGGACTGGCCGTCGTCAAGGCGATCGCCGAACGTAACGGCGGCGACGTGCGGGTCGAGTCGTCCTCGCTGGGCGGCGCCCGGTTTGTTTTGCGCGTTCCGGCGGGATAGCGGGACGGCCCCGTCGTAGGTAACAGTCCGTGACTATGTCCCGGGTTCCGTTCGCACATGCGAGTGAAGCCGAGCTCGCACGGATCTTCGACTTCTACCAAATCGCCTGGCAGTACGAACCCCGCAGCTTCCCAATCGCTTGGAACGAACATGGTCGCCCCGTCGAGTTTTTCACACCGGATTTTTATCTTCCGGAGTTCGACTTATACCTCGAGCTGACCGTCGCCAAGCCGATTCGCAACTCGCGCAAGAATCGCAAAGTCCGCTTGCTGCGTTCGCACCATCCCCGCATCAACGTCAAGCTGTTTACCCGCCGCGATATCGAGCGCGTCTTCTCGCGTTCGATGAAGCGGGCCTCATGATCGGGGATCCGCTCTTCGACTCGACCTCGATCGCGCAGCGTGTCGCCCAGATTGGATCGGCTATATCGCGGGACTATGCGGGTAAAGTGCCCGTCATGGTTGGAATGCTTGCCGCGGCCGAGACCTTTCTCGCTGACCTGGCGCGGGCCGTCACGATCCCCTGCCAGCTCGACGTCATCGCGGTGAGCCGGTACGGCGAAGGCGACGGCATCGCGGTGGAAAAGGACCTCGCGATCCCGATCGAGCAGCGCGACGTCATCCTGGTCGACGATACGGTTGATACCGGCCTCACGCTCCAGTTCGTCGTCAAGACGCTGCTGGCGCGCAAGCCGGCTTCGCTTGCCGTCTGCACGCTGCTGGATCGGCCGCACCGCAGGATCGCCGACATCGAGATAAAGTACAGGGGCTTCGAGGCCCCCGACGTATTCGTCGTGGGCTATGGACTCGGACACCTAGGGCGTTATCGGGAACTGCCGGCTTTGTACGCATACGGGACGTGGCCCGCGTGAGGGGTGCTGCGCTCCGCAAGATCATGATAGCGGCGTTCATCTGCCTGGTCGCCGTCGCTTTGGTCCCAGCTCGCAGCATCGCGCTCGAGTTGCGGTCGATCGAACGGGCTGCAGCCGACTACCGCAATCCCAACGAGCACCTGGAAGAGATGTTCCGCGCCGCATTGCTCGATACGAGCCGGCTCGCGGAGTACGCGCCCGATGGCACCGCCTATATACCGACCGGCGACATTCCGGCGGAGTGGCTGCGCGATGCGAGCGCGCAAGCGCGGCCGTATCTGTTCTTTGCGCGAGAGGACCCCGACGTTCGCGGACTGCTGCGCGCCATCATAGCGCGGATGGTCAAATATTTGCAGCTCGATCCCTACGCCAACGCCTATACCTTGGACTACCGCGTGTGGGAACAGAAGTTCGAGCTGGACTCGTTGGCCTATCCGACGGCGTTGGCCTGGAGCTATTGGAAGACCACCGGCGACTCAACGATTTTCAGCGGCGATTTCTCGACGATGCTCGACGGCGTGTTGGCGACGATGCAGCGCGAACAGAATCACCCACGCTACTCGCGCTACACGCATAAGGAGCTCCCCAACGACGGCGCCGGCCGGCCGGTGGGCTACACGGGGATGATTTGGACCGGGTTTCGGCCCTCTGACGATGCGTGTTACTACAACTTTTTGATTCCGTCGGAGATGTTCGCGGTCGTGGCGCTGGGCGACATGGCCGAGATCGAGCTAAAGGTCTACCACAACGTGGTCAAGGCACGCGAGGCCCGCGCGCTGCGCGACGAAGTGCAGCGCGGAATTCAAACCTACGGATTGGTGCTGGTACCGAAGTACGGTTACATCTACGCCTACGAGGTGGACGGTTTCGGCCATGCAATTCTCACCGACGACGCCAACATCCCCAGCCTGCTGGCCGCGCCCTACT